>NZ_JASCOM010000509.1:0-1595 GCF_029959925.1 Pseudomonas sp. PS02303 | reverse complement strand
CGGTATGTCAGTCGCCCTTGATGTTGACTGACATGGCCCTATCGCGAGCAGGCTCACTCCTACAGGGGGTTTTGCAGGGTCCGAGGTCAGGTGGCTTCCTGGAAATCCATCTCCGGTGGCTGACGGCGGAAGCCACCGGTCAGCACCGCCAGGTACACCACGCCAATCGCCAGCCAGCTCAGGCCCAGGTAGATTGCCAGGTGATCGAGGCTGACCATCAGCCACAAATCCGCCGCCAGGCCAATGAACGGGAATAACAGGAACAGCACGAACTCGCGCAGCCCTTTCTTTTCCCCTCCTATCCAGTAATGAAAGATCACCGACAAATTCACCAGACTGAACGCCAGGAACGCGCCGAAGTTGATGAACGAGGTCGAGGTGGTGACGTCCAGTTTCAGCGCCAGCAACGCGACCACGGCGCACAACAGGATGCTGTTGACCGGTGTGCCAAAGCGTTCATGCAGGGTGCCGAAAAATGATTTAGGCAGCACGCCGTCGCGGCCCATGGCGAACAACAAACGCGAACCACTCGCCTGAGCCGACAGGCCCGAGGCGAACTGGCCGACGATCAGGCCGATCAGGAAGATCGTCACGAACAGGTCGCCACCGATGTTGCGGGCGATTTCATAAGCGGCCGAGTCGACGCTGTCGAACTGGAACGAGGGATGGGCGATCTGCACGAAGTACGAGACGCTGACGAAGATCAGCCCGCCGATCAGGGTAATCAACATGATCGCCCGCGGAATGGTACGACGTGGGTCGCGGGTTTCTTCGGTCAAGGTGCTGACCGCGTCGAACCCGAGGAACGAGTAACAGGCGATGGCCGCGCCACTCATGATCAGTGGCATCTGCATGTCGCCGTTGAAGAACGGCTTGATCGACCACAACGGCGTGCTCGCATCGCCCCCGACGTAGTGGATGCACAGCGCGACGAAGGCGATCAGCACCAGGAACTGCACCAGCATCAGCAAGGCATTGATGCCGTTGGCCAGTTTCAGGCCAACGATGTTGATCGCGCTGGTGATGCCGATGAACGCCAGCACCCAGATCCACTGCGGCACGGCCGGGAACGCGGAATTGAGGTAGGCCGCACCGATCAGCCAGATCGCCATCGGCAGGAACAGATAGTCGAGCAGCACCGCCCAACCGGCGATGAACCCCAGCTTCGGGCTGATGGCCTTGCGGACATAGCTGTAGGCGGAACCGGCGACGGGGAATGCCGAGGCCATTCGGCCGTAGCTCATCGCGGTGAAAAACATCGCCACCAACGCCGCCAGATACGCGGCCGGGACCATGCCGGCGGTGGATTGAGCGAGGATGCCAAAGGTGCCGAGCACAATGATCGGCGTCATGTAGGCGATGCCGAACAGCACCACCGAACCCAATGACAGGGTGCGTTGCAAACGAGCCATGAGCGACTACTCCGAATTTATTAGATTTATGGCAGAGCCGAGTTCGGCGCTAAATTTCGGGTGTTTCGTTGTTGTTTTGGGTGATCGGTCAAACAGGTGTGTTGTCTGTCAGGACCTCTTCGCGAGCAGGCTCGCTCCCACAGGGGATCTGCCGTGGACACAAACTCAATGTGGGAGCGAGCC
>NZ_JASCOM010000508.1:0-1660 GCF_029959925.1 Pseudomonas sp. PS02303 | reverse complement strand
GGCAAGCCTCGCTCCTGCATGATTTGCGGTCGTGCGCACAAACAAGAGCGCCTTGGTCCCGTAGGAGCGAGGCTTGCCCGCGAAGAGGCCCTATCTACCAATAGAGATCAATGTCTCTTTAGGGAGACTCGGCAATTCCTAGCGCCACCATCTTCTTATACAAAGTCGACCGACCCAGCCCCAGCCGCGCCGCCGCTTCAATCACCTTACCCCCGCATTGCGCCAGGGCAGATTCAATCAATTGCCGGTCAAACCGCTCCCGCGCCTCGCTGAACGTTTCCTGCGCAACGGCCTCAACGACCCTCGGCGCCACACGCGTCACTGGTGTGAACGTCCCGATTGCCGCGCGGATGTCCCCTGCATTCAGCACCAGGTCATCACTGAGCAGCGCCGCGCGTTCCAGCACGTTGCGCAGCTCACGGATATTGCCCGGCCAGGCGTGATGCGCCAGCAGGTCCAAGGCTTCGGTGTTCAGCTCATGCTGGCTGCGAAGTTCCTCAAGGATCGCTTCACTGAGCGCTGGCAAGTCATCAAGACGATCGCGCAGAGGCGGCACGTTGATCGGCAGCACGTTGAGCCGGTAATACAAATCGGCGCGAAATTCGCCGCGCTTGATCGCCGCTTCCAGGTCCGTGGAGGTCGCTGCAATCACTCGCACATCACTCTGGATGACCTCATTGGAACCGACCGGCTCGAATTCCTTTTCCTGCAAAACGCGCAGCAACTTGCTTTGCAGCGGCAGCGGCATGTCGCCGATTTCATCGAGAAACAGCGTGCCGCCCTGGGCGATCTGCAACTTGCCGGCCCGGCCCTTGCGATCGGCGCCAGTGAAGGCGCCCGGCGCGGTGCCAAAGAATTCGGCTTCGAGCAAAGACTCGGGAATCGCCGCGCTGTTGATGCTGACGAAGGCTTTGTGCGCGCGGGGTGAAGCGCCGTGGATCGCCTGGGCCAGCAGCTCCTTGCCGGTGCCGGTTTCGCCGAGCAACAGCACCGGTGACTCGGCACTGGCACTGCGCCGGGCGCGGCGTTTGACTTCCAGGCTGGCGGCGCTGGTCCCGATGAAGTGGGCGAAGTTGTATTTGGTCTGCCGCGACCGCAGCAACGAGCGGGTAGAGGCCAGTTCTTCCTGCATGCTCAGGTAGCGTTTGAGCATCGGAGACAGGCTGTGCAATTCGTCGAACAGCGCAAAACCAATGGCGCCGATGACGGCGCCCGCGTCGTCGTGGATCGGCAAGCGCATGACCACCAGGGGTTCTTTCGGCGTGTCCTGCATATCCAGCAAAATCGGGCGACCGGTGCGAACCACCTCACGTAACAAGCTGCCCGGTATCACGCTTTCGCACGCTTTGCCGATGGCCACTTCGGCTGATTCCAGGCCGAAGCGGCGGGCATAGCGCTCGTTCATCCAGACGATATTCGCGTCGCGGTCGACAATCACCGTGCCCTCGCTGGATTGCTCGATGATCTCGAACAGCGAACGGATCGCCAGCAGGCGAACGCGCTGGTAGTCCTTGAGGCTTTCGGTGGTGTTCATGGGTTTCATGTCCAGAATGTGTGTTGTCTTGGCGGGCCTCTTCGCGGGCAAGCCTCGCTCCTGCAGGGTTTGTGTCGAGCCACAAATTCAGCGATAACCACAAAACCTGTGGGAGCGAGGCTTGCC
>NZ_JASCOM010000507.1:0-1669 GCF_029959925.1 Pseudomonas sp. PS02303 | reverse complement strand
CCCCCGGTGTCAGGATAGTTGTCGCCTCTCCGATTTTTCCTAAAAAAGCATATCGGGGGCGGAAAGAGACTGGTCGTGCCGTACTATTCACCTGAACGCAGAGCCGCATTACTTAAAATGCTGCTTCCCCCGCTGAACCTGTCGATGGCCGAGGTTTCCCGGCGCGAAGGGGTCAGCGAAATGTCTTTGTCCAACTGGCGCAAGCAGCTCAGTTCTGAAGGAAATGCAGTGTCCGAAAACAAGCCGTTGACCGAGAACTGGTCAGCCGAAACCAAGTTTGCTGTCGTGCTTGAAGCCGCCGGTTTGTCCGAGATCGACCTCGGCGAGTATTGCCGCCGCAAAGGTCTTTACCCCGAACAAATCACGGCTTGGCGACAAGCTTTTATCACCGGCCAGAAATCGACAAAGGCTCAGCAAAAAGAAGATCGCGAGCAATCTCGCAAGGACAAGAAACGCATCCAGGAACTTGAGCGCGAACTGCGCCGCAAAGACAAGGCGCTCGCTGAAACAGCCGCGTTGTTGGTGCTGCGAAAAAAGCTCAACGACTACTGGGGGACGAACGACAACGAGGACAACTAACATCTTTGCCAGAGCGCCAGTTAATCGTTGCCTGGCTGGGTAGCGCGGTGGCGGCAGGAGCCAGAAAAATCAGGGCGTGCCAGGAAATCGGTCTATCGCTGCGGACTTTGCAACGTTGGACTGAAACAGAGGTTATCCAGGCCGATGCCCGAACGATTGTCACACGGCCAACACCGCGAAATGCACTGAGCGAAGTCGAGCGTCAGACCATTGTGACGCTGTGTAACAGCCCGGAGTACGCCCACTTGCCGCCGAGCCAGATCGTGCCGCGGCTGGCCGATCAAGGGCGTTATGTGGCGTCGGAGGCGACGTTTTATCGCGTTCTACGTGCGGCAGGCCAACAACAACATCGAGGCCGCAGCCAGCGGCCCAGAAGGCACGCAGCACCGACAACGCATGCGGCCAAAGCGCCCAATCAGGTGTGGTCGTGGGACATCACGTATCTGCCCTCGCCGATACGCGGAAAGTATTACTACCTCTATCTGATCGAGGATATTTACAGCCGCAAGGCCGTGGGCTGGGAGGTCTACGACGCGGAAAGCGGTGAAAAAGCCGCCGCGCTGCTGCAACGCAGCGTGATCGGTGAGCAGTGTTTACACGAACCGCTGGTGCTGCACTCGGACAACGGAGCGCCGATGAAATCGGTGACGCTGCTGAGCAAGATGTACGACCTGGGCATCACGCCTTCGCGGGGCCGACCGCGTGTGAGCAACGACAATCCCTACTCGGAGTCGCTGTTTAGAACGCTGAAATACTGCCCGCAATGGCCGCTGGATGGTTTTGCCAGTCTGGATGCTGCTCGGGCTTGGGTGAGGAATTTTATGCGGTGGTACAACAACGAGCACCGACATAGCCGCATCCGGTTCGTCACACCGGCTGAGCGGCATCGAGGGCTGGACCATCAGGTCTTGGCCCGGCGACATGAGTTGTACGAACGAGCCAAGGAAAACAAACCGGAGCGGTGGTCAGGCCGGACGCGTAACTGGGAACCGATCGGCACCGTGTTGTTGAACCCGGATCGAGAGCAACAGAACGAGAAAATGGCGGCATAGTTAGACGGTTGACGCGACAACTACCTTGAAAAATGCCG
>NZ_JASCOM010000505.1:0-1685 GCF_029959925.1 Pseudomonas sp. PS02303 | reverse complement strand
ACCCGCCCGCCCCAACGGGGGCCGCGGCGCCCCCTCAACGCCCCCGCGCCTGCCCAGCTTCAAGGGATTCACGATGAGCAATAACGCGTCTTTCACGCCGCCCAGCCTGCTGCTCAGCACCATCGGCCTGTCGCTGGCGACTTTCATGCAGGTGCTCGACACCACCATCGCCAACGTGGCGCTGCCGACGATTTCCGGCAACCTGGGCGTGAGTTCGGAGCAGGGCACCTGGGTGATCACTTCGTTTGCGGTGAGCAATGCGATTGCGCTGCCGCTGACCGGTTGGCTCAGCCGCCGGTTTGGTGAGGTGAAGCTGTTTCTCTGGGCGACGATTCTGTTTGTGCTGGCCTCGTTTCTCTGCGGTATCTCGACCTCGATGCCCGAGCTGATTGGCTTCCGGGTGCTGCAAGGCCTGGTCGCCGGTCCGTTGTACCCAATGACCCAGACGCTGCTGATCGCGGTCTATCCGCCGGCCAGGCGCGGCATGGCCCTGGCATTGCTGGCGATGGTCACGGTGGTCGCGCCGATTGCCGGCCCGATCCTCGGCGGGTGGATTACCGACAGTTACAGCTGGCCGTGGATCTTCTTTATCAACGTGCCGATTGGCATTTTCGCGGTGATGGTGGTGCGCCAGCAACTTAAGGCGCGTCCGGTGGAAACCAGCCGCCAGCCGATGGACTACGTCGGGCTGATCACCTTGATCATCGGCGTCGGGGCGTTGCAGGTGATCCTCGACAAGGGCAATGACCTCGATTGGTTCGAGTCGAACTTCATCCTCATCGGCGCGGCGATTTCAGTGGTCGCGCTGGCGGTGTTCGTGATCTGGGAAATGACCGACAAGCACCCGGTGGTCAATCTGCGGCTGTTTGCGTATCGCAACTTCCGAATCGGCACCATCGTGCTGGTGTTGGGTTACGCCGGGTTCTTTGGTATCAACCTGATCCTGCCGCAATGGCTGCAAACCCAGATGGGCTACACGGCAACATGGGCGGGGCTGGCGGTGGCGCCAATCGGGATTCTGCCGGTGCTGATGTCACCGTTTGTCGGCAAGTACGCGCACAAGTTCGACCTGCGGCTGCTGGCCGGACTGGCGTTCCTGGCGATTGGCCTGAGCTGCTTCATGCGCGCCGGGTTTACCAACGAAGTGGACTTCCAGCACATCGCGCTGGTGCAATTGTTCATGGGCATTGGCGTGGCGCTGTTCTTCATGCCGACGTTGAGCATTCTGATGTCCGACTTGCCACCGAGCCAGATCGCCGATGGCGCGGGCCTGGCAACGTTCCTGCGGACCTTGGGCGGCAGTTTTGCGGCGTCGCTGACCACGTGGATCTGGATTCGTCGGGCGGATCAGCATCATGCCTATATGAGCGAAAGCATCAGCACTTATGAGCCGGCGACCCGCGAGGCACTGAATGCCCTGGGCGGGCCGAGCAACCCGGCGTATGCGCAGTTGGATCATGTGCTGACCAGTCAGGCGTACATGCTCTCCACCGTGGATTACTTCACGTTGCTGGGTTGGGCATTCATGGGCTTGATCGTGATCGTGTGGCTGGCGAAACCGCCGTTTGCGGCGAAGGCGGGGCCGGCGGCCTCCGGCCACTAAGCCAAACATATTCCCCTGTGGGAGCGAGCCTGCTCGCGAAAGCGTCCTGTCAGTCAACATCTATCTCAACTGACACACCGCC
>NZ_JASCOM010000504.1:0-1704 GCF_029959925.1 Pseudomonas sp. PS02303 | reverse complement strand
ATCGCGAGCAGGCTCACTCCTGCTGGGGGACCGCAGATCAACTGTGGGAGCGAGCCTGCTCGCGATGGGGCCGGTCCAGACTCCACACAATCTCCATATTCCCCTCATAAATCCCCCACACACCGATTCCAGACTCTCCCCATCCAAACAGGGAGAGTCCCATGAACCGCAGCCTGACCCTAAAACTCGGGGCAATCGCCCTTCTGATTCTGCTATTGCTGATTCCGTTGCTGATGATCAACGGCGTCATCCAGGACCGCCAGCAATTGCGCGACGGTGTGCTTGAAGACATTGCCCGCAGCTCCAGCTACAGCCAGCAACTGAACGGGCCGCTGATGGTGGTGCCGTATCGCAAAGTGGTGCGCACCTGGAAGCTCAACGAAAAAACCAACCAGCGTTATCAGGAAGTCGGTGAGGAGCGCGGTCGTCTGTATTTCCTCCCGGAACGCTTCGAACTCGATGGCCAGGTGCAGACCGAACTGCGCTCCCGAGGCATTTACGAGGCGCGACTGTTCCACGCCGACAACCGCATCAGCGGGCATTTCTCGGTCCCGGCACAACTGGGCATCAAGGAAGACTTCGCCGATTACCAGTTCGACCAGCCGTTTCTGGCCGTCGGTATCAGCGACATTCGCGGCATCGAAAACGCCCTGAAACTCGAACTCAATGACCAGCGGCTGGACTTTGTTCCGGGGACCCAGGTGGGCTGGTTAGGCGAAGGTGTACACGTGACATTGCCAGCGCTGGATACCAAGCAAGCCACGGAGTTGACCTTCGGTTTCGACCTGCGGCTGCAAGGCACCGGTCAGTTGCAGATCCTTCCGGTGGGTAAGACCAGCAAGGTGTCGCTGAGCGCCAACTGGCCGCACCCAAGCTTCATCGGCAACTACCTGCCGGCCCAGCGTGAAGTCACCGATCAGGGGTTTACCGCCAACTGGCAGACCTCGTTTTTCTCCACGAACCTGCAGGAAGCGCTGAGCAGTTGTGTGTCCGGCGGTGGGTGCGAGGC
Organism: Pseudomonas sp. PS02303; assembly: GCF_029959925.1. Classification (NCBI taxonomy): domain Bacteria; kingdom Pseudomonadati; phylum Pseudomonadota; class Gammaproteobacteria; order Pseudomonadales; family Pseudomonadaceae; genus Pseudomonas; species Pseudomonas sp. PS02303. The sequence goes on along the minus strand of NZ_JASCOM010000504.1, from coordinate 695 downwards.
GTACAGCGGCCGCAGCTTTGGCGTGAGTTTCATTGATCCGGTGGACCAATACCTCAAGAGCGATCGGGCGATCAAATACGCACTGCTGTTCATCGTGCTGACCTTCGCCGGATTCTTCCTCTTCGAAGTGCTGAAAAGCCTGGCGGTGCACCCGGTGCAATACGCATTGGTGGGGGTTGCGCTGGCATTCTTCTACCTGTTGCTGCTGTCGCTGTCGGAGCACATCGGTTTTGCCCTGGCTTATCTGTTGTCGGCCGGCGGCTGCGTGTTGCTGATCGGGTTCTATGTCTGCCATGTGTTGCGAAGCGCGCGTCACGGCTTGAGCTTTTCGGCGGGGTTGGCGGCGTTGTATGGCTTGCTCTACGGCTTGTTGAGTGCCGAGGACTACGCGTTGTTGATGGGCTCGTTGTTGCTGTTCGGCTTGCTCGGCGTGTTCATGGTGCTGACCCGCAAGCTGGATTGGTACGGGATCGGGCAGAAGCCGGCCAAGCCGTTGGCGTTTGATCTGGGGGCGGTGGAATGAGCCGGTCGGTGGGGTTGCGCGAGGATCAGCGGGAGGGGGAAGAGTTGGCGAAGCAGATATTCGGTTTGTTTCCTGTTGACCCGGTGTGGTGCCATCGCGAGCAGGCTCGCTCCCACATGGGATCTGCAGTGAACACAAGGTTCGTGCACACCACCGATCAACTGTGGGAGCG
>NZ_JASCOM010000503.1:0-1710 GCF_029959925.1 Pseudomonas sp. PS02303 | reverse complement strand
GGCAAGCCTCGCTCCTACAAAGGCGACGCATTACCTGTAGGAGCGAGGCTTGCCCGCGAAGAGGCCCTCAACCGCACCTCAAATAATGGCTTTGACCCCACGCCCAAACCGCTCCCGATACACTGACGGCGGCACGCCCACCACCCCACGAAACGCCACGCGAAAGCTTTCCACCGAGCGATACCCACACTGCGCGGCAATCTGGTCGGTGTTTTGCCCGGTGCTCTCCAGCAACTCCTTCGCCCGCGCCAGCCGCTCATGCTGCAACCACGCCTTGGGCGGCATGCCGGTGGCTTCAGTAAACCGACGCAGAAACGTGCGTTCACTCATGGCCGCCTCGCTCGCCAGTTCGCGAACCTCCAGCGGTTCGTGCAAGCGTTCCCGGGCCCACTGCATGACACGGGACAAATCGCTGCGCGGCGTCGGGCTGACGGGCGTAGGAATAAACTGCGCCTGACCGCCGGTGCGTTGCGGCGACATCACCAGGCGCCGCGCCACTGAGTTGGCCACCTGCGTGCCTAAGTCCCGCGTCACCAGGTGCAGGCACGCATCGATCCCCGCCGCGCTGCCCGCCGAGGTGATCAATTGGCCGGAATCGACATAGAGCACATCCGGGTCCACCCGAATGTTCGGAAAACGTTCGGCCAACTCAGCGGCATAGCGCCAATGGGTGGTGGCGCCGTGCCCGTCCAGCAGGCCGGTCGCCGCCAGCACAAACACACCTGAGCAGATCGACAGCAACCGCGCTCCCCGCGCATGCGCCTGGCGCAGGGCGGCGAGCACGTGTTCCGGTACCGGCGCGTTGCGATCGCGCCAGCCGGGAATGATGATCGTGCGGGCCTCTTCGAGCAGTTCCATGCCGCCATCGGCCAGCACCTGAATCCCGCCCATGGCGCGCATCGGGCCCTGATCCACGGCGACGATACGATGCTCGTACCAAGGGAAGTCGAACTCCGGCCGCGCCAGGCCGAAGATCTCCACGGCGATGCCGAATTCGAACGTACAGAGGCCGTCGTAGACCAGAATCGCGACCAATCCAGGGTTCGGTTGCATTTGGCGGAAAGTTCCCGGTAAGTGTCTTGTGCGCCACTGTAGCCGCAAGCGTCGGGCGGATAAAGTCTTCTCATACCCACTCAAGACTTTGGAGTACAGCCCATGACCAGCCTGGTCCGCGCCATTCCCGCAGCCCCTTCGGCCATTGCCCTGATGCACTTCAGCAACCGTCTGACCTTTGAAACCGATTGTTCCGACGTGTACAGCAGCCAACAGGCCGGCGATGTGGATTTTGTCCTGGTGGACGTTCGCGGACCGTTGGCGTTCGAACGCGGGCATGTGCCCGGCGCGATCAACATTCCCGGACGCCTGCTCACCGCCGAGAGCCTGGCGGGTTACCCGACGTCCACCTTGTTTGTGGTCTATTGCGCCGGGCCGCACTGTAACGGTGTGCACAAGGCGGCGGTGAAGCTGGCAGCGCTGGGTTACCCGGTCAAGGAGATGATCGGCGGCGTGACCGGGTGGCTGGATGAGGGGCTTGAGTTGAGTGTTGCAGTGCGACAGCCTGCCACCACCGTCATCGGCTGCGAATGCTGACATTCAGACACCGCTGAACCATCGTGGCGAGGGAGCTTGCCCCCGCTGGGTTGCGCAGCAGCCCCGCAATCTTGGCAATTGTCGAAGATTTTTGGGAGCGCTTCGCACTCCAGCGGGAGC
>NZ_JASCOM010000502.1:0-1725 GCF_029959925.1 Pseudomonas sp. PS02303 | reverse complement strand
CGCGAAGGCGGCGGGCCAATCAGCATCTATGTTGAATGACACCGCGCCTTCGCGAGCAGGCTCGCTCCCACATTGGAAAGTGTTTCAGGTGCTCCATATTCTGGGTGGGACCGCTTCCCTGCCGAGCAACGCAGGTCTCAGCAACCGCCACAAATCAATCATCCAGCCCCGCGCCAACAGCGCCTCACTGGCCAGACACCGAGCCACCAGAAGCCCCGGCAATTGCGTCAGATCCCCGCGCACTTCATTGGGCAGCGAGCGACAGGTTTCCAGCAGTTCGCTATCGATCTCACCCGTGACCAGCAACGTCGCAAACACCGGCTGCCCATCCAGGCCAATCGGCGAGTCGAGCAGCCCGTCATCCCCGACAATGCGCTGGCGTTCGTGCCAGAGCAACCGGCCGTCGCGGCGGATGTCCAGTTGCGCCTGAAAATGCCCGAGGTCGAAGCGCTCGCCACTGGCCGGGCGACCCAGCGCCACGACGTCCCAGTAAAACAGCCGGGCGTCGCCCTCCAGATCAATCGAGGTGCTGAGTTCGGCCTGAGCGTCACTGAAGATAATCGTCTCTTGCGGCAGCCATTCCAGTGTCGCACCGCACGCCACTTTCAACGTCAGCTGCTGATAGGCGGGCCCCGCCGCGCGATACCATTTGGCAGCGCCCGGGCTGGTGATTTGCGCCCAGGCATCCGGGCCGACGCTGGCCGAGATGTCCAGTCGATCACCGCCTGCGATGCCGCCCGGCGGATGAACGATGATGTGCTGGCACACTTGCGGCCCTTCGGCATACAGGTGCTTCTGCACCCGCAGCGGGCCTTTATGCCGGCGCTGGACCGGGCGCGTGCTGTCGCCGAACCGGGCGTAGCCCAATTCCAGCTCGGCATGCCAGCTCGGGGTAAACAGGGCAGTGGGGAGAGGTAAGTTCATGTCTTCTAGTTATCGTCAGGACGCTTCAGATTAGATCGTAACCAGACCGCGTACACCCTCGGCTTCCATATTTTCGCCGCGACCTTGCTGCACGATCTCGCCGCGGGACATCACCAGGTACTGGTCAGCCAGTTCGGCGGCGAAATCGTAGAACTGCTCGACCAGCAGAATCGCCATGTCGCCCCGGGCCGCGAGCTTCTTGATCACCACGCCGATCTCCTTGATCACCGACGGCTGGATGCCTTCGGTGGGCTCATCGAGAATCAACAGCCGTGGACGGCTGGCCAGTGCGCGACCAATCGCCAATTGCTGCTGTTGGCCGCCGGACAAGTCACCGCCACGCCGTTGCTTCATTTGCAGCAATACCGGGAACAGCTCGTAGATGAAGGCCGGCACTTCCTTGGCCTCAGAACCAGGAAATCGCGAAAGGCCCATCAGCAGGTTTTCTTCCACGGTCAGGCGGCCGAAAATTTCGCGGCCCTGAGGCACATAGGCGATCCCGGCATGCACCCGCTGGTGCGGCTTGAACGTGGTGATCGGTTTGCCTTCCCAGTTCACCGCGCCTTCCTTGGCCGGCAGCAAACCCATCAGGCATTTGAGCAGGGTGGTCTTGCCCACGCCGTTGCGCCCCAGCAGGCACGTCACTTCACCGACCTTCACGTCAAACGTCAGGCCCCGCAGGATGTGGCTACCACCGTAATACTGGTGCAGTTTGTCGACTTGCAGCATCTTCAAATTCCCCTCAAATCCCCTGTAGGAGCGAGGCTTGCCCGCGAAGGGGGCCTGGAGGCCGCCAAAAGC
>NZ_JASCOM010000501.1:0-1727 GCF_029959925.1 Pseudomonas sp. PS02303 | reverse complement strand
CTCCTACAGGGCCGTGTTGTGCCGCAACTTTGCATACGACACCGGCCCTGTAGGAGCGAGGCTTGCCCGCGAAGGCAGCACCTCGGTCTCAGCCCTTCAAGGCCGCAGCCAAGATCAATGCTTTCATCTCGGACACCGCCGACTTGAACCCGACAAACAACGCATGCGCCACCAGCGCATGGCCGATGTTCAGTTCGTTGATGCCCTTGATCGCGGCCACCGCTTCAACGTTGTGATAATGCAGGCCGTGGCCGGCATTGACGATCAGCCCCTGAGCCAGGCCAAACGCTACGCCATCCGCCACACGCTTCAGCTCTTGCGCCACGTCGGTCGGTGTCTCGGCATCGGCATAACGACCGGTGTGCAACTCGATAGCCGGCGCACCCACACGACGGGACGCTTCGATCTGCCGCTCGTCTGCATCGATGAACAGCGACACCTCACAGCCAATCTTCGACAGGCGATCCACCGCCGCCTTGATCCGCGCCTCTTGCCCTGCCACGTCCAGGCCACCTTCGGTGGTCAGTTCCTGACGGGTTTCCGGGACCAGGCAAATGTGCGCCGGGCGGATGCGCTCGGCGAACACCATCATTTCTTCGGTGACGCCCATTTCGAAATTCATGCGGGTTTGCAGTACATCCTTGAGCAACAGCACGTCGCGCTCCTGGATGTGTCGACGGTCTTCGCGCAGGTGCACGGTGATGCCGTCAGCCCCCGCCTCTTCCGCGTCCAGCGCTGCCTTGACCGGATCCGGGTAACGAGTGCCCCGGGCCTGACGCAGAGTGGCAACGTGGTCGATGTTCACGCCAAGAAGAATGCGATTGCTGGTGGTCACGGAAGCGCTCCTGAATTTAAAGATTCGGCGCACAGCATACGGGGAGACTACGGCTTGCGAAACAGCTCGCGACTGACCAGCGGACGACCGCCCAAGTGAACAGCCAATGCCTGACGCATCAGACGCTTGGCGGCGGACAGCGCACCGGGTGCGGTCCAGTCAGCCTCAGCCATGGCCAACAGCTCGGTGCCGTTGAACAGACCGGGTTGCAGCAGATAGACCTGCTCCAGGCCAGCATCCACTTGCAAACGATACAGACCGTCCGGAGCAATGGGCTCGCCGTGGATGTCGGTGGTCAGGGCGAAACCGTAACCGAGGTCGTCGAGCAGGCGCCACTCGAAGGATCGCAGCAACGGCTCCAGGGGTCGGCCTTCGGCCAGCGCCAGCAACGTCGCAGCGTAGTGATCAAACACGCCTGGGTGCGGGTCTTCGGCGGGCAGCAAGCGGATCAGCAGTTCGTTGAGGTAGAGGCCGCTGAACAGCGCCTCGCCGTTGAGCCAGGTTGAAACACCGGCGGCTTCCATTCGCCCAACGTTCTTCAGCTCACCCCGCCCGCGAAACTCCACTTCCAGCGACACGAAGGGCCGCGCCAATGTCCCGGCCTTGCCCCGCGCGCTGCGCAACACCGCCCGTAGCCGACCTTGCGGCGTGAGGAAGTCCACCAACGCACTGCTTTCGCGGTAGGCGCGGGAGTGGAGGACGTAGGCGGGTTGGCCAATGGGCTGGGACATGGAGTTCTCAATGAAGAAACGCGATCTTATAAACAACCAGAAACCAATGTGGGAGCGAGCCTGCTCGCGATTGCGGTCTGTCAGTCAACAGTAATGTTGAATTTCAGGTCCTCATCGCGAGCAGGCTCGTTCCCACAGGGGTTCTTCGGTGTATCTGGATC
>NZ_JASCOM010000500.1:0-1744 GCF_029959925.1 Pseudomonas sp. PS02303 | reverse complement strand
CGATAGCGGTGTGTCAGTCAACACATGCAGCAACTGACACTCCGCTATCGCGAGCAGGCTCACTCCTACAGTTGTTTTGTGCCGGTTGGGAGATTGTATATCCGGCCTCACGGCTTATTGGGAATGCCGTACTTGCGCAGTCGATGGGCGATCGCCGTGTGGGAAGTTTGCAGGCGGCTGGCCAGTTGCCGGGTAGAGGGGTAGCTGACGTAGAGTTTTTCCAGCAACGTCTTTTCGAACTCTTCCATCGCCTGCTCCAGGCTATCGACATCGCTGTCACTCTGGCGCGCCACCGAGGTGCCGGCGATGTCGAGGTCGCCGATGTCCACCAGGCTGCTTTCGCAAATCGCCGCCGCACGGAAGATCACGTTCTGCAATTGCCGCACGTTGCCCGGCCAGCGGTTACCCAGCAGTGCAGGATAAGTCCCCGGCGCCAGACGACAGACCGGGCGCTGGATCTGTGCGCAGGCCTGCTGCATGAAATAGCGCGCCAGCAGCAGGATGTCCTGACCGCGTTCGCGCAGGGGCGGGACTTCGACATTCAGGACGTTGAGGCGATAGAACAAGTCTTCGCGGAACGAACCTTCGCTGACCATTTTTTCCAGGTTGCGGTGAGTTGCGCTGAGGATTCGCACATTGACCTTTACCTCGCGATCACCCCCGACTCGCCGGAAGCTGCCGTCATTGAGGAACCTCAGCAACTTCGCCTGCAGGTACGGCGACATTTCACCGATTTCATCGAGAAACACCGTGCCCTGGTTGGCCAGTTCCATCAGCCCCGGTTTGCCGCCCCGTTGCGCACCGGTAAAGGCGCCAGGGGCGTAGCCGAACAGTTCGCTTTCGGCGAGGTTCTCCGGCAATGCGGCGCAGTTCAGCGCCAGGAACGGCGAACCGTGCCGGGCGCTGATGGCGTGGCAGGCCCGCGCCACCAGTTCTTTGCCGGTTCCGGTTTCGCCCTGGATCAGCAACGGCGCATCCAGTGCTGCCACGCGCTGGGCGCGTGCCTTGAGGGTACGGATCGCCGGGGACTCGCCGAGCAATGCGTCGAAACCTTCGGCATGGTCGTGGTGCAGCGCCGAGAGGCGTTCGCCGATGCGGTTCGGTTGATACAAGGTCAGCAGGGCGCCGGCGTCGGTGATCGGGGTGGCATCGAGCAGCAGGGTCTGGCCGTTGACGGTGATCTCGCGCAGCGGCAGGCGGAAGCCGTTTTCGAGTAATACGCCAAGCAGCGCCGGGTCGGCAAACAGATCGGCGACGCTTTCACCGGCCGGTTCGCGACCATACAACGCGATCAGCGCCGGGTTGGCCAGCAGCACTTTGCCGTCACTGTCCAGGGCCAGCACCGGGTCGGTCATGGCGGCGAGCAGCGCATCGAGCTGCAAGTGCCGCCGTTGCCCCGGAAGGATGTCGACCACCGTCATCGCTTGCACGCCGCGCACGCTGAGCAACGCATCGCGCAGCTCTTCGAGCACTTCCGGGCTCAGGGTCGGAGCGTCGATGTACACGTTGGGCGGGACCATTTCCACCGCATCCAGATTGAGATTGCGCCCACCGAGCAGGGCCAGGACTTCCTGGGTAATGCCGACGCGGTCGATGAAGCTGACGTGGATACGCATGGGGCGGTTTTCAATCTGGCGAGCGGAGGGGGGCAAGTATGCCTTGGGGCGGGTCTCAGGTGAAATGCACGTGTTCAACCTGCAGGAGCGAGGCTTGCCCGCGAAGGGCCATCAAGACCGCTAAAAGC
>NZ_JASCOM010000004.1:0-94907 GCF_029959925.1 Pseudomonas sp. PS02303 | reverse complement strand
GCACCACCCCATCCAATGGGGTAGCTACCCTGCTGGCGATGGCGGATTTACATTCAATAGAAATGTTGGCTGATCCACCGCCATCGCGAGCAGGCTCACTCCTACAGGGAGCAGCGGCGATAACAATACCTGAGGGACGACCTCATCCAATGCTGCGCTGCGCGGCGATAGACAGCGTCGGCATTGCGCAGATGCCGATGTCGCTGGTGCATGACTTTATCGAGCGCGGGCAGCTGGTGGTGGTGTTGCCTGATTGGGCACCGCGGACCGAGATGATTTATGCGGTGTTCGCGAGCAGGCAGGGGATGCTGCCGTCGATGCGGATGTTGATTGATTTCATGGTGGAGCAATTCAGGTTGCTGGATGATCCGGCGCGGGGGATGCGCGGGAGTCCGTTGGTTTGATAAAGCCAAATGCTGGACCTTGCAGGTGAGGTGCCAGACGCCCGCTTTTCCACTGCTATGCTGATAGCATCAGTTTCTGCGGTCGAGACGAGTAGCATGGCAGCACAAGGCAAGCATTCCTCGTTCACGCCCAAGGCTATGGCCTTCCTGGCTGGCATTTTCGTTGTCGCTTGGGTGGCCATAACGTCGCTCGAAACTTATTTCGACCTGACATTGTTGGCCGACACCACGAGCTGGCTGCTACGTTTGGGCGAGTGGCTTTTGCTGGAAACGCCAATGCCGAATTGGTCGTTGCTGATGATTATCGCGATTTTCATCAGCACGCTGTCTGTAGCGATTTACTACGTCCGCATCCCTGATGGAACTGACGGCGAGTTACACGAGATAGAGCGAAAGGTTTACAAAAAGAACAACCCTCAGTTTCCAAAATTGACCGATAACCAAACGCTGCTGATGGAAGTTTTGGCCTATCATGCGAACTTCAGAAAAGTTGCAAACTTGAACTCGGTTTGCAAACTTGTCTCCCTCAGCACGGTAGAAGTTGAAGCCGGTCTAAAGCAACTCCAGGCTAAACGTCTGGTGACGCAAAAAGTGACCCGAGGTACGTTTGGCGCCACCATTTTTGAACTGACCTTGGCAGGTAAGGATTATGCGTTGGAGCGATTTGACCTTACATAACAGTGATGTCTAAGGCGGCGAAAGAAACCGCGAAATATTCGCCATCGCACGCGTTATGTAAATGTCTCCCCCACTGGGGCAACGTACTGAAGCGCGGCAAGCTCCACGTAACTCGACTCCCCTCCTCCAGTCGCACCCGACAACCAACCCCATACGAAGGTCAGCGTGGTACGTCCTGCGCGATCCACGCCGGCCGTGCCACGAGACCAGCCGGCAAGAATCTCGCCATCCGTGGTCAAACATTGATAAAGAAGCTCAATAGTATCGGGGCCTGTCACGCGCCCAACCTGATTACCGATACGGATACGCCCGCCTTGGTAAGTGCCCGAAATGGCATCCTCCTCGACATGGTAAAGAAATACTGTGCCTGTACCGGATAGCCCGTGGGAGTTTTCCGCTACCGTGAATCGGCGACCGTTCAAACGCTCACTGACTTGAGAAAAGGGATTTTCCATAAGTGCTGCGTCCTTTAGTGAAGATGTTCCATTCAATCCTTCAACTGCCCTACCCCATGCTCATTACCAGCTACCTGTGAGTGCTCCCGAGAAAGGCGCTAGATTGGTCGAGTTTCGCGAGTCCACAACAACGAAGTCATCGCCATTGGCGTGCATCTTGTGAAATCTCAGTGGCATAAATTGATCCTGGCGAGGAGACAAGGGTGAAGGCGATCTAGCCCCATCAGCATGACTTAAGCAAGATAAGACGAGCATTGCCATCGATATCAAGCCCCGAAAAGTTCGGGGCTTGATGGGCTCAGACGACATCAAGACTTACGTCCTCCACCTCCGCTCATCCCATCATCATTGCGCCCCGTTCCAGACGACTTATCGCGGTCATCGGCGAAATTGCCACCGCGTCCGCTTCCTTGCCCGCCGCTGGACGATTGATCAGCCTTGTTGGACTGTTGTCCGCCGGAAGCCTGGCCGCCTTTTTGGCCTGGTTTGGACATGTTTTCCTTATCGTCGGCAAATTCCCCTCCGCGATTTGTACCCTGCCCACCTCCGGACATGCTGTCTTTATCACGCGAGGGCTGTCCGCCAGAAGCTTGACCTCCCTTTTGACCCGCTTCAGACGCGCGTTGTGGATCGTTGGCAAAGTTGCCGCCAGACGCTTCTCCGCCTTTCTTTCCGGCTTCTGAAGCCTTGTCAGGATCATTGGAAAAATTGCCTGGATTGTTATTTCCTGTATTGGCCATTTTGTTCACCTCTACATCGTTGGCACGAGCATGGGCCCGTACAATTCGGAGGATCCACAAAACGGAAAGTTTGAACGGAAATACGGGGCTCGCGACGAGCGGATTCGGGCGTTTGGTTCCATTGGAAACGGCGACCAGTCGACTGACGGCTGTCCCATTCGTCGGTGTCACCTTACGGCGGTTTTTCGCCCTGAATAATCGATGTTTACTAGACTCAATAGCGCTTGGAAGCCCTCCCCCGCATCGCACCCAGGAGGTCAATCAATGACTGAACACATCGTGCATTTTCATTGCCAGATCGACCAGGCAACGACCGAGCGCTTCAGGGATTGCTGCCTTGAAGCTATCGACCAGGGTGCCACCTCCCTTCTCCTGAACCTGTCCACTTGCGGGGGCAGCACCAATTTTGGCTTCACGCTCTACACGTTCCTGAAGTCGTTGCCCGTACCGCTTTGCGCAATCAACGCCGGCAATATCGAATCGATGGGCATCATCATGTTTCTGGCGGCAGGCCGGCGCATCACATCGCCTCACGCACGCTTTCTGATTCATCCGATGAACTGGTACTTCAGCCAAAAATCCGTCGACCATCAACGACTGCGGGAATACCTGTCCAGTCTCGACAATGACCTAGCGCGCTACGTGCAAATCTTCATGCTCGAAACCGCTGATGCAGCGACCAAACTCGACATTTTTCATTGCTTGTCTGCGGAGGAAAAGGTCATCGCCGCCCATGAATCGCTGGCTTATGGTATTGCTCATGAGATGAAGCAGATGGTGTTTGCTGATAACGTCAAACACTGGAAGGTCAGTGGTGGATGATCAATCTTAGTCTTGGCGCCAAAATCCGAGTTCCGCACGCCCAGAACATGGCGGTTCTCTGCAAAACCGCCTACACTTCTTGCATGAATCCAAGTCCGTTGCTGAGTGATCAGTATTGGGCTGGAGCGATCTGATTGCCTTTGACCGCCCGTTCCTTGCCAATCCGGACCTGCACGCGCATATCGCCAACAACTGGCCTCTCAATCCGGTCGACCCGCGGTTCACGTTCTTCCATTGAGGAAGATGATTATGTATCGGCCAAGCACGGTTCCTTATCAGGAGCATCGAGGGTTCAGGCGAACGTTCACTCCGGGTCATTTGAGCCTGGGATTGTTCTTTCCTTTGGAGGCCTTCGATGGGGACACTCCGAGCATGCTCAACCAGGTCGAATTGGCCAAGCGAGCAGAGGCACTGGGCTTCTCCGCGCTCTGGTTTCGCGACGTGCCTCTTCGGGACCCTGGTTTCGGCGATGTTGGCCAAGTCTTCGACCCCTGGGTTTACCTGGGCTATATGGCCGCTCATACGTCGGAGATAGCGCTAGGCACCGCATCCATCGCCATCCCTTTACACCATCCTCTGCACACGGCCAAGGCATCAGCCAGCGTCGATCAGTTGAGCGCAGGTCGATTGATTCTTGGGGTAGCCTCCGGCGATCGCCCAGTGGAGTTTTCGGCCTTTGACGTCGATCCCGAAAGGCGCGGAGAAATCTTTCGAGAGCACTACGAAGTGATTCGCCGAGCCCACAGCACAAGCTTTGAACCCATCCGCTGGAGCGGTGGTGAGCTGCAGGGCGCAGACCTCATTCCGAAACCCACAACCCAGGTCATTCCAATGCTCGTGACCGGGCATAGCCGTCAGTCACTGGATTGGATCGCGCGCGAAAGCGTCGGATGGATCAACTATCCGCGCGCGCCGAAAATGCAGCGACTGATCGTGGAAGATTGGCGACTGGAAGTCATGAAGCAATGTGGTTCCGTCTATAAGCCCTTCACTCAGTCGCTTTACATCGACCTCAGTGAGAACCCGTCCACGCCACCCACTCACATTCATTTGGGGTTCAGGCTTGGACGCGTCCACCTCCGGGCTTTGCTGGAGGCGCTTGAGGAAATCGGGGTGGACCACGTTATCCTGAATCTCAAGTACGGAAAGCGCCCTGCTGCGCAAGTCATTGAGGAGCTGGGCGCTCACCTCGTTCCGCAATTCGGAGTAAAGCCGCGCCCTGGAGCAAATTGATACGCCGGCCGCGTCCACGCCCGGCCGAGGTGGTGCGGTTCAGCAGGTTGAATGATCAAGCCGATACCTGCTCAAGGAATATCAGTTGCAACGGCTCTTTCAGCAGGTCATCTGCCGTCGCGGCAAAGCGCTGAAAGTAAGGCATCGAAAAATGCGCATCCAGCGCCGCCTGATCCCTGAAAGCCTCGCGCATGTAGAACGTGCCCTGCTCGTCACGCAACTCAAACAACACATAGTCGAGATTGCCCGGCTCTGCGCGGGTCGGCTCTACCAGCGCCAGCAATTCCTGTTTCAATGCCAGTTCTTTGCCTGCCTTGGCCTTGAGCACGGCAATCGATACCAACACGTTACTGGACGTATTCATCGTCAACGCTCCAACATTAAAGATTGGCTAGTGATGCCGCAGGTGGTTCAGCGGCCCCGCCTGATGAGTAAAATCAGAAACCTTCGAGAACGATTTTGCCCCGGGCCTTGCCGCTCTCGACCAGCGCATGGGCACGACGCATGTTGGCCGCATTAATCGCACCGAAGTGCTCGCCCACAGTGGTCTGCAGAACACCTTGGTCAATCAGAGCGCTGACCCGATTGAGCAGGTGATGCTGGTTGATCATGTCCGGGGTTTCGTACAGGGACCGGGTGAACATCAGCTCCCAATGCAACGACAGCGACTTACGCTTGAGCGGCATCACGTCGAGGCTTTCGGGATCGTCAATCACACTCAGGCGCCCTTGCGGCTTGAGCACGTCAATCAGTTGTGCAAAGTGCTGTTCCGTGTGAGTCAGGCTGGCGACATAGTCGATCTCCGCCACGCCGAGCGCTTGCAACTGTGCGAGCAGTGGCTGGCTGTGATCAATCACGTGATGCGCGCCCAACTGCCGCACCCAATCAGCGGTTTCCTGGCGTGAGGCGGTACCGATGACGGTAAGGCGGGTCAACTGTCGGGCCAGTTGCACCAGCATCGAACCGACGCCGCCAGCCGCTCCAGTGATCAACAGGCACTTGCCCTCCCCCGAACCCTCGACGACACCGAGCCGGTCAAACAACAATTCCCAGGCAGTGATTGAGGTCAACGGCAACGCGGCCGCATCGGCTGCACTCAATGAACGAGGCTTGTGCCCGACGATCCGCTCATCGACCAAATGGAATTCGCTGTAGCTGCCGGTGCGGGCAATCGAGCCTGCATAGAACACTTCATCACCCGGCTGAAACAGCGTCACCTCAGAGCCGACCTCGCGGACAATGCCTGTGGCATCCCAGCCGAGGATTTTCGGTTCTTTTGTGAAAGTTCCGGCGCGCACCTTGGTATCGACCGGATTCACTGATACCGCGCGAACTTCGACCAGCAGATCCCGTGGGCCAGGCGTGGGCACCGGGAGGCTGATGTCGATCAATGCGTGTGGATTGTCGATGGGCAGTGCGTGTTGGGTAAAGGTGATGGCTTTCATGGACACTCGCTGTCTGAAGGGTTGATGCGCTCACTTGCAGCCATCTTCGACTTCCCATGTACAAAGAAAAACAAGCAGAATGCGCCAACACTTTCACTGCAGGAGTGAAAATGATCCGCATCGATGATCTTGGTTTATTTATCCGCAGTGCCGCGCTGGGCAGTTTCACCGCAGCGGCGCTGGAGGCTGATCTATTGCCTGGTCAGGTCGCCGCCGCCATCAAACGTCTGGAGCGCGAGCTGGACGTACGCCTGTTCGCCCGCACCACTCGCAGCCTGCGATTGACTGCCGAGGGCGAGCAATATCTGCCCACCGCCCACTCAGTGCTTGAGACCCTGAAGCAAGGCGAGGAAAACCTGCGTGGTGAGAACGCCACGCTGCGGGGCGTACTGCAAGTGACAGCGCCATCCGATCTGGGGCGCAACATACTGCTGCCGTGGTTGACGCTGTTCCGCCGTCAGCATCCGGAATTGACGTTGCGTTTTTTCCTGTCGGACCAGATGGCCAATCTGTTTCGCGACCCGGTGGACGTGGCGATTCGATACGGCCCGAATGAAGACGCCAACTACGTGGCACTGCCGCTTGCACCGTGGAACCAGCGGGTGTTGGTTGCCTCGCCGGAGTATGTGCAACGCTGCGGTTCTCCCCAAACGCCGGATGACTTGAGCAAGCATCACTGCCTGCTCTATCTGCAAAATGGCCGGGTCTACGACAAGTGGAACCTGGGCGGGCAAACCGTGCAGGTTTCGGGGCCACTGTTCAGCGATGACGCCGATGTCGTGCGACGCTGGTCGTTGGACGGTGAAGGTATCGCCTACAAATCCTGGCTGGATGTCAGTGCCGATATCGCCGCTGAGCGCCTGCTTGTGCTGCTACCGGATTATCCTGGCGAAGCTTCGCCGTTGAGTCTGGTGTGCCCGCATCGCAAGCAGATCAGCCCTGCGGTTTCTCAGCTTTATACGTGGTTGAGTAGCCAGTTTTCTGCTCTGGAGCGCAGTTGAACCGAAGGACTGCGATTGATGCTCACGGAGCATCCCGCGCGTCGTGGTCCGGCGGATCAATGCGTTCAATATTCCCCAGTACCAGCGCTCGTCCGGCAAACAGGCCGCCCGCTGTTTCCAAGGCAAAACGTTCGGCATCGCGTTTGCGCACTTCGTCGATCACCGCGTCGGCTTCGTGCTCCGACGCCCCCAGAGTCACCACGGCCTGACGGCCGAGCAGCAGGGCGGCCTCAAAGGTTTCCCGCACTATGTAGTCGGCGTCGTGTTTGACCAATTCCAGCGCATGTTCGCGGTCAAAAGCGCGTACCACCAATTTCACCTGCGGGCAGAAGTGCCGCGTACTTTCGACAATGCGAGTCGCGGCTTTTTTATCGTCCACACAAACAATGATGGCGCGAGCGTGATGGGCGCCAGCGGCGTGCAATATTTCATGGCGGGCGCCATCGCCGTAATAGACCTTGAAACCATAGGGTGTCACGGCGCGGATGACCTCTGGATTTATATCGATGATGGAAATTTTCGCTCCCTGAGCGAGCGGCGCTTGGCAGGCAATCTGCCCCACACGGCCAAAACCGATGATGAGTACATTGCAGCGCAGATTCTGTGCGGCTTCCACACCGTCCAGGGAAACGGTCCGCGCGCGAGCAAACCGTTTGTACAGCAATAAAGTCACCGGCGTTATGACCATGGAGAGCACCACAATAGCCGTCATATTGGCGTTGACTTCAGGACTGATGGCCCTGAGTTTGAGCGCTTCGGCAAACAGCACAAAAGCAAATTCGCCACCCTGCGCCATCAGCAAGGCGCGATCCAGCGCGTCGTCATGACCGCTTTTCGCGAGGCGCGCGACCGCATAAATACACAGCGCCTTGACCACCATCAGCGCCAGCACGCCGGAGATGATGAGCTTCCAGGCCTCGGCCACCAATTGCAGATCCAGCGACATGCCGACGCCGAGGAAAAACAGCCCCAGCAGCAGGCCGCGAAACGGCTCGATGTCGGCCTCCAACTGGTGGCGGAAAGTGGATTCGGACAGCAACACACCGGCCGCGAAAGCCCCCATCGCCATTGAAAGACCGCCGAGTTCCATCAGCAACGCTGCGCCCAACACAACCAGCAGCGCAGCGGCAGTCATTACCTCGCGCGCTTTGACTTGGGCCAATACCCGAAACAGGGGATTGAGCAGCCACAACCCGATGGCCACCAATGCACCCAAGGACAGCGCTGCGATACCTATGGGTTGCCAAAGTGGAGACGTGGGTCCATTCGCCAACTCCGTGGGCGCCAGAAATGCCACCACCGCCAGCAAAGGGGCTATCAACAGGTCTTCAAACAGCAAAATGGACACGACGTGCTGCCCTCTCGGCTCGGTAATGTCACCGCGTTCCGAGAGAACTTGCATAACCAGAGCCGTGGAGGTGAGTACAAAACCCGCTGCGCAGACAAATGACACCTGCCAAGAGAATCCGAAAGCCATGCCGACAAAAGTGAGCAGACATGCACTGACCACCACCTGCAGGCTGCCCAACCCAAAGATCTGCCTACGCAGGTCCCATAGGTGAGAGGGTTTCATCTCCAGGCCAATCACAAAAAGAAACATGACCACGCCCAACTCGGCCACCTCAAGGATGGTGTGGGGGTCATTGAAAAGTTGCAGTCCGAAGGGGCCAATGATCAGGCCCGCCGCCAGGTAACCGACCACTGAGCCGAGCCCGATGCGTTTGAACAGCGGCACTACCAGCACGGCGGCGGCAAGCAAAATGACGACGCCCAATAATTGTCCTGCATTGCCTTCAACGGCCATAGCATTGACCCTCATCCCACATCAGGACCGGTAATGCTTCCACGGCCAGGCGTGTTGAGCAGAGCTTTCAAGCTGAGCGCTCAGTTCTGCAAATTCTTCAGGACTAAGCACCAGATCCGGAGCGTTCACCAAGAATTGTAGCTATTCATCCTTATCACTTTCTCGTAAGTCATCCTTATCACGCTCTCGTAAGAGCCAGCAGACGATGCCGAGTACCAGGGTGGCAAATCCTAGTGCGGCAATGGTGAGCGCAGGAGTAGCGGCAGAATCGAGAATAACGAACTTCCGGCTGAGCGCCAGCAGGGCGATCAACAGCACTGTGCGAACCTGAACGATGCTGTTGCGTCTTAAGGCGGGGCGCACAATCGAATGCTTGAACTCCAGGGCTATCAGCACGGTGAAGATTGAGCCAAAGAGGGCCTGGAAAACATCGTGGTCCAGAGGATCAATCGCACCACTGATCAACAACGGCACGACCCTGCGACAGAGCTGCAGTAGCGCCATCATAATCACAGACGCGATGATGAGACTGAGCGCAAGAACAACCAATTGTTCGAAACGTTCGTAAGCACTCATCAGCGCCCACTGAAGTCTGAAATTTTTCAGCGTCGAGTTGCGCTCACGCCTTTCAGAATCAGGCTTTGACACGATAACCCTCCACACTTGCGTCTTCAGTCTGCCGGGCCCGTCCAAGCATGAGGCTAAGTCCCAGTCTGCGCGGCAGGTGTCAGATCATCCGATTGGCCAGGTGGACTATCCTTTTCGGAAGTCTTTGACGCATCCACCTCGACCTTTTTGAAGACCACTTCGCCACGCTCTTTGTCGTAACCCAACTCGACACTGTCGCCGGCTTTCAGCTTGCCAGCGAGCATTTCCTTCGCAAGCCGCGTTTCGACGGTCTGGCGAATCTGACGTTTCAACTCGCGCGCGCCAAACTCTGGCTGATAACCAACGTCCGCCAGATGATCAATGAGTGAGCCATCAACTTTCACTGTAATGTTCTGTGCAGCTGCGGTTCGAATGACCCGATCAAGCTGAATGTTCACAATCGATCGGATGTTGTCACGGGTAAGGGCATGAAACACGATGATGTCATCAATACGGTTCAGGAATTCGGGACGAAAATGCCCTTTCAAGACTCCCATCAATTCATTACGTAACGCTTTTTCCGTAAGGCGTTCATCTTCAGGGCGCTCGAGATTCTCCATGATGATGGGAGAGCCCAGGTTACTGGTGGCAATGATGATCGTATTGCTGAAGTCCACAACACGTCCCTTGCCGTCCGTGAGACGCCCATCGTCGAATACCTGAAGCAATACGTTGCTCACATCGGGATGCGCTTTCTCGATCTCGTCGAGCAGAATCACACTGTAGGGCTTGCGGCGGACACGCTCTGTCAACTGACCGCCTTCGTCATATCCCACATAACCGGGTGGCGCACCGATCAAACGAGCAACCGCATGCCGCTCCATGTACTCCGACATATCAATACGAATGATCGATTGCTCGTCACCAAACACCGTTTCCGCCAACGCTTTGGCAAGTTCAGTTTTGCCAACGCCCGTAGGGCCAAGAAAGAGGAACGTGGCAATAGGTCTGTTGGCTTGGCCAAGTCCGGCTCGAGACAAACGAACGGCATCGCTGACCGCGAGAACAGCATCTTCCTGCCCGACCAGCCGATCACGCAACGTCTCTTCCATATTCAACAATTTTTGACGCTCTTCTTGCGTAAGCTCGGTCACAGGAATACCGGTGAGACGGGACAGCACCTCGGCAATTGACTCCAGGGTCACCTCAAGGGTTTCGGAACCTGTCTTGCGCTCCCAGGCTTCTGTTTCCTCTCCCAGTTGCGCTTGTTTTTGACCAATGCGTTCTTCGAAGCCTTTGGATTCATCAAAACGTTTACGGGAGGATGCATAATCCTGTTCACGTTTAAGTTGCGTGATTTCCGCTTCCAGCTCCTGAATGCCAGCCGGCCTCGAGGAGGAACTGATTCGAACGCGGGCGGCTGCCTGATCGATCAGGTCAATGGCTTTATCCGGCAAAAAGCGCGAGGTGATGTAACGATCCGACAGCTCTGCTGCCGCCACAAATGCTTCATCGGCGAATGTGACCTGATGGTGAGCCTCAAGCTTATCGCGCAGCCCACGCAGGATAATGATGGTCTGTTCGACGGTGGGCTCGGCTATCAGCACAGGCTGAAAACGTCGTTCAAGCGCTGCGTCTTTTTCGATGTGCTTTTGATACTCATTGAGTGTCGTCGCACCGATCAAACTAAGCTCCCCGCGTGCCAATGCGGGTTTAAGTACGTTGGCAATATCCAGGCCGCCCTCCTCACCACCCTGCCCCGCGCCAACGATCGTATGCAACTCGTCGATGAACAGAATAAGCTCCGAGCTTTTTGCGGCGACTTCATCAAGCAGTTGCTTGGCTCGCTCCTCGAATTCACCACGATATTTAGAGCCCGCAACCATTGAGTTCAGATTGATTTCAACCAGCCGTCTGCCACGCAGAATCTCAGGGACATCGCCCTTTACTATTCGTTGTGCAAGCCCTTCAACGATGGCTGTTTTACCGACGCCAGGTTCGCCGATAAGAACCGGATTGTTCTTTCTGCGCCGCGCCAGCACCTCGATGGTATTTTCGATTTCCTGCGCGCGCCCCAGTACGGGATCCAGTTTGCCCTCACGAGCCAGTGACGTCAGGTCGCGACCGAACTTGTCGAGTGTCGGTGTTCCCGTCGGGGTGTCGACTCGCCCATCCTCAGCCCCCTTACCCACCACCTTGACCACCTTCTGCCGCAAGGCTTCAGGCGTTACGCCGTATTTTTTAAGCAATGTCCCGGCGATACTTTCTGGTACAGAGGCAAGCCCGATCAACAAATGCTCTGGGCCAACGTACGAATGTCCTAAATCACGAGATGCCTGGAACGCAAAATTGAAAACTTTCTTTAACCGTGGCGAAATGCTCATCTGGTCCACCGGGGCCTGGGCCTCCGCTGTGCCCCTCTGAGCATGTTGATCGATGTAGCCTTTGATCTCGTCCGGAGAAAGCTTCAGCTCCTTAAGCAACGCCGTACCCACATCGGTATCCGCAAGCACATACAACAAATGCTCAGTATCGAGCTCGCTACGGTTGAGCTCATGGGCTTTCTCACCCGCGCGTTGCAGGATTTCCAGCGTCTGGGAACTGAATGCATCGGTTGCATCGACAGATTCTCGAGGCACTTGCGCAGAGAGCCTGAAGTCATCACCCGCTTGATCCTTTGCTCCGCCCATGCTGTCGAAAAAGCGGGACACACCCCCGCCCAGTAGAGAGTCGAATGGATTCAACATGCTTTGATGGCGTAAGAGTTGACGGTAATCGTGGTCGCAAATGGACATTGTCCTGGCTTGGCCATTTTGCGATACGGTCACTCGCGCTACAGCGGGTCTCGCATTACATATTTCACAGAGAGTAGCCATGATGAGTTGTCTCCAAAGATGGATAACACGGACTCATTCGGATGGATCTACGTCCCCGTAAACGATGCTCAAGACATAGGGGCATGAGATCCGCAATACGCTGAGATTGCTCAGGAAGACGATTACGTTGGAGGGAATGGCAGTCTCGGCAGACTACGCCATCCAATAACGATAGTCGGATCTCATCAAAACACGCTATGGGCGACCCAGGATACCGACGAACGACGTCTGATAAATTTGTGCTCAAAAATACCGCCAGTCGTAAACCACCAACTCATCAGCAAATGAGGCTATGGAATCACCAGCGTGATCGAGCAACGCTTCGATGTCGGAATTCGCAGGGGCGAATCGATCAGCAAGGACATGATTGCGGTTCGCACCAAAACCATCGGATAAAAAAGCCGCCGAAAATGACAGCAAAAGAACGAGCGCGCGAGGTCTTGCCGGCATTGGAGGAAACGGAGAACGCGTTCAGCGATTACGGCAAGCGCCAACAACGACTATAGTCAATGGTGCGTCAGAGCGAATCCAGCCTTTCCGCTGCCAACCTGGCCTCAATCCAATACCGCGAAGGCACGGCGGATCTCCTCGTGCTTCTTGATGCGGATAGTGAACGTCTCGCAACCGAAGACACTTAGGCTCAGGCCTCGAACGAGGTGTATCGAGGCATCGTCGCCATTTATAAATCACTTGGCGGTGGATGGAGTTATCCCCCCGGGCAAGTCGTATCCCGCTGAGCAGACCCCAACCGCCCATCTATAAGGGCTCAAGCCATGCACACTTCAGAATTGGATGATGCGAAAGAAACGAATGGCGACCTGGTTCAGGGGCCGCTGCCGGCCGGCACTGTCGCGCCCGACTTCACTCTGTACGCAACCCCTGATCAGCAGTTGTCCCTACGCGAGCTAAAGGGAAATCCCGTGATACTGGCGTTTTATCCCGCAGACTGGACTTCGGTTTGTGGCGACCAACTGACCTTGTACAACCAGTTGCTACCCACATTCAGAGAATACGGTGCGACGCTACTGGGTATCTCGGTTGACAGCGCTTGGTGTCATCAGGCCTTTGCCAAAGATCGGAGTTTTCACTTCAGCCTGCTGGCCGATTTCGAGCCCAAAGGGGCTGTGGCGCGGCAGTATGGAGCCTACGAGTCCCACCTGGGGGTTTGTAAGCGGGCGCTGTTCGTGATTGACAAGGAGGGGGTGGTCGCCTGGAGCTACGTCTCCCCGATGGCAATCAATCCGGGGGCGGACGGCATTCTGGATGCGCTGGATGCTCTGGCGAATTCATCACAAAGCACGCCAACCTAAAATTAACAGGTGATCCCATGGCCACTCTCAAAGTCCCGGTAAGTGCCAGCGACCATCGCCAGGGAAGTGCGCATGCCAAGGTCACACTGGTGGAATTTGGCGACTATCAATGTCCCTATTGCGCTGAAGCGTATTGGATAGTCAAGAATCTGCAACAGCATTTTCGCGATGATTTGCTGTTCGTGTTCCGTAATTTTCCACTGACCACTGCTCACCCGCATGCGATGGCTGCAGCTGTCACCGCTGAGTTTGCCGGGAGTCGAGGATTCTTCTGGGAGGCGCACGACGAATTGTATGAAAATCAGGATCGATTGGGCCTGCCGCTGTTTCGGGCCATCGCTCTAAAACATGGCCTCTCCGACGAAGAACTCTATCTTGCCATGCAAGACGGTACCTACGTACCCAAAATAAAATCCGATTTTAATGGCGGCGTACGGAGCGGCGTGAATGGCACCCCAGCGTTTTACATTGACGGGCTTCGCTATGACGGGGCTCCAGAGTTCACCGAGATGAGTCAGATGATTGAGCTCTCGTTAGTGAGTTGACGAAATCGCTAGATAGTGAAATCGCTTGGCATCACTCACACCGTAGCCGAGGGCGAACGTGCCCCATTGCGCACGCGCACCAGGTGTGCATTCGATAATATTTCAATACGGGAGATTGAAGAATCCAGGTGCTGCCAGCGATAAGCATCGCTCATAAAGCAGCGGCACGAAAATATCAGCCCAGCGAACCGAGGACATAAAAAATGGCGATGTTAATTTTTGACAGCTCAGAAGATTCCATAGTCGAGGCCCGTGTCCTGGTCGAGGCGCTGAATGAATGGTTGGCGGAACAGCAGCCCAGTTGCCCGCTAAGGTCCGCCCGTGCGCAATGTTGCTATCGGCCCGATGGCACGCTGGATTCCGTATTGACCGTACTAACAGACGTGGTGGTGGACTAGGTCAGGTGTTGCACTCAGTTTTTGCGACCGCCCCCCAAGGTTGACGCCTATGCCCGTCCACCCGTTCGCTTATCCGTTAGTTTCCTTCTACATTAAAGAGGTACACACGGAGCCAGCAGCGAATGAAATCTTTGAAGTATTATGAAAAAAATCGACACGCCACATGGTTAGAGTTGTTTTTTGACCTGATTTTTGTTGTTGCAATTGGCAAGGTTACGCATACTCTTGGACATCTTCATCACGGCCATTTTGAACAGGAGCAATTATGGACATTTTTACTGCTTTTTGTTCCATTATGGTGGATCTGGTCCAGCCACACGATTTACTCAAATAGGTTTGATACAGACAGTAACCTTCACCGCTTGGCAACATTATTTTTAATGTTGCTGCTCATTGTGCTGTCTGCACGGATTGGGGAAGAATTGGAAGTAAACTATGCGCTTGTTATTGCCTGCTATTTTGGTATACGTGCCATCATCAGTATTATGTACATTTCGTCCATAAATAAATTCGATCACCGTAGCGAATTCTCCTCCAGGCTTGGCTTCGCCCTGTTAGTTAGCGCAGTTGTTAGTCTTTCATCCATTCTTTTTGACCCACCTATGCGTTACCTTGTCGCTTACATTGGGATTTTTCTTGACATTCTGCTCCCTTTGTTTTCTTGGGGTAAGCTAAAGCCATTGCCTGCACATACAGAACACTTGGTTGAACGACTAGGTTTACTCACCCTCATCTTATTGGGCGAGTCGGTAATTAGCCTTTCTGGAGGGTTATCTGACATTCAATGGGATCGTTATAATGTGATGGCGGCAATCACCGGATTTATCATGATTTGCAGTATCTGGTGGATCTATTTTGATAGCTTTTACCTACTGAGCAAAAATGAAAGTAGTATGAGTGGACACTCCTTAATCTACTCGCACCTTTTTCTATTTATGGGACTAGCACTCCTCGCAAATTTGATCAGACATGCGATCTTGAATGACATTGCGATGCGCGATTTCCAGATTATGTCAATCATCGGCATGGCCTTATTTTTCCTAGGCAAGCAATATGGCTATTTCATAGCCGTACCTAAAATAAGGAAATACATACTACAAAACACCTTGATCGTGTTTTCTCTAGGTGGGTTGGTTATATTCCTACCCCGCGTCGAGTACATATTGGTCGGCCTGACAGCAACCATGATCTGCTATGTTTTCCTAAATTTCAGGTATCGTTGAATCTTTATAATTAAGCCATATCACGGGTGAATCAGCTATCCGCGCGCACCAAAGACTCAGCAGCTGATTGTCGAGGACTGGCGCACTGCGGTTCGTGCCGAATGTGGTGAGCTGTTCAAACCCTTCACCCAGTCGCTATACATCCCTACCAACGAGAAGCGGGTGGTCGCCTGGTAAAGCACGGGGGGGGAAACACCGCGCGGCGGGAGGCCCGCGCCAAGCGGCAAAAACCTAATCAAAGAAGGCCAGGGTGCGAACTTCGATACTCTCGCGCGGCGGGGCTCCCGGCGGCGTATTGGGGTCTTTGAAGGCGGTATGGGGCGTGAAGCGGGCACGGCCGTCGTGACGTGAGTCATACCCCTTGATCAGCAAGACTTCGTCACGGGGCATGTCCGGAAAATAGTACCAGCGCTGTTGCGGATTGTAGGCCAGGTGGTAGATCTCACCGATACGATCCGGATAGACCAAGTCGGTGGCCAGCAGGTCATTGGAGTCAAGCGTCGAGGCGTCCAGCACGGCCAGCGGCGAGCGCTTGACGGGCCCGCTCATCGGGCGCCAGAGGTTAATCTGGGCCACCGACACCAGTGCGGCGGCCTGATCCAGGCCCAGCACGTCGCGAATACGCTCAGGACCCGAGCGCTCGGTGTAGTCATTATGCACACGGCTGGCTGGGCCGCGAATATCCCGCCCCTCGGCGTCGCTGCGCCTGGTGTGGTCGAAGATGACGACCCGGCTCGCGCCCGTCAGCTCCTTGATCAAGGCCTTGACCTCGTCATAGTAGACGCTTTCCACCAAGGCATCGTCGTAGAGGTCGTCGACCACCGTATCCCGCCGATGGAGCTCAAACCCCTGCTTGTCCAGAGACAGGCTGCCTGCCAACGGACGACCGTTGTGTATCGTGACCTCGCGCTCCTCCTGCTCGGCAAAGTAGTGCGGTTCACTGTCACCGGTCAAAGCCTCGGTATGCACATAGGGCTTCGCATCGTGCTTGACCAGGTAGGTGAGTTTTGTGATGACGCTAGCGGGCATATCAGTTGTGCACTTCAAGTAACGCCTCCCGGTCTGCTGACCGCATTCGGCGTGGTGTCACCGTGGCGGCGCTGTAGCTTGCCTGTAAACTGCCTCATCCTCGATCGTATGCCTTCCAAGGGACACTTTCAAATGCACCCCGAGGTGCATGGTCCCCGACCGGTAGAAAAGGACATACCTACCTCGGCACCGACGTGCAGCTTGACCAGTACTGGCGCGTCGGACTCCAGGCCCGCGCCTAGGGCGACTACTACATCGAAGTTCTGAACCAGCAGCGCAAATACGGTGGATATCCGGATGGAAGATCGCATCCCAACACATCATCTTTTGCGCAGCATTGATCAGTATCTCGATCTGAGCAACCTGCGATAGCTGATCAAATTGAGAAAGAAAAAACTAGATATTGACATATCTCGATATCACAAATAGTCTGAGTTCGAAGCCACCCCCCGTATCTCAGGAAGCGCCAAATGCAGAAGATGTGGGTGAACACCTCAACGAAGCGCCTTACGGTTTGCTCTGATCCCGTGGATCCGCATCCATTTAGCTTAATAAATCGATATTTCTATATATGCAGGTAAATGAAATGACACAGTCCGCGCTCTTCAAAACCGCACAGCTGGGGCCCTACACCCTCAAGAATCGAATCGTTTTGCCACCACTTACCCGTTCGCGTAGCTCCCAGCCTGGCAACATTCCGAACGATCTCATGGCCACGTATTACCGCCAGCGTACTGGCGCGGGATTCATGGTGACCGAAGGCACCCAGATCGAGCCTCGTGGACAGGGTTATGCCTGGACTCCCGGCATTCACAGCGCCGAGCAGATTGAAGGCTGGCGCAAAATCACCGACGCCGTTCACGCCGAAGGGGGTGTGATCTTCGCTCAACTTTGGCATGTCGGCCGCGTGTCGCACATGTCCTTGCAGCCCGGCCGTGAAGCGCCGGTCGCGCCGTCAGCCATAAAGGCGGACAACGTCAAGGTATTCATCGAGACCGGCCCTGGCACGGGTGCACTGGCCGATCCATCGACCCCGCGCGCTCTTTCCACCGCAGAGGTGAAAGAACTGGTCCAGCTCTATGCCCAGGCGGCCCGCAATGCCCTGGACGCCGGGTTCGACGGAGTGGAACTGCACTGCGCGAACGGCTACCTGGTGAACCAGTTCATTTCCGCCCACACAAACCAGCGTGATGATGAATATGGTGGCTCGTTGCAAAATCGACTGCGCTTCCTGCGCGAAATCACCCAGGCAGTTGCTGGCGTCGTTGGCAAGGAGCGTATGGGCGTTCGCTTCGCCCCGCTCTTCGCGACCACCGATGAAGATCGCGTCTACCTCGGCCTGGTCGAGAAAGATCCCCATCAAACCTATGTCGAAGCGGTGAAGATTCTCGAGGAAGTGGGTATCGCCTACCTGTCGCTCGCCGAGGCCGACTGGGAGAACGCACCCGATCTACCTGAAGCGTTCCGGGAAGATATTCGCAGTATCTTCAGCGGTAAGATTCTCTATGCCGGCAGGTACACCGCTGAACGCGGAAATCGTGTCATCCAGGCGGGTTGGGGGGATCTGATCGCGTTTGGTCGTCCTTTCATCGCCAACCCCGACCTGCCCGCCCGTATCGCCAACGACTGGCCGCTCAATCCGGTCGACCCGACAAGCATGTATGGCGGTACCGACAAGGGCTACACCGACTACCCGAGCTATCGTCCCTGAGTGATCGAGGCCGCGCCCCAGACTCCAGGGCGCGGCTAACGCTTGCTGACCGCAGACAAGAGTTCAGTCCAGGTCATCCGAACCTGGGAATGGGACTGCAATCAGCAATGATCTTGGCGGGTGACAAACGTACCGCAGAGTTCATTTTGGCGCCTTCCAATTTTCCGTGCGAACGAGGAAGATATCGTAATATCGCGAAAAACAGGTATCGCAAATTTTATGAACATTGACATCAACGAAGCCCTGAAAGCCTTGGCGAACCCGATGCGCCTCGACATCCTCAATTGGCTCAAGGATCCCAGGACGAACTTTCCGGAGCAGGAAGTCGACCCGGAAACAGTAGGTGTATGCGTCAGCATCATCCAGGAGCGCACGGGCCTTTCGCAGTCCACTACATCGCTTTACCTCACATCCCTGCAGCGCGCGCACCTGCTAACCTCGCAGCGGATAGGCCCTTGGACCTATTACAAACGCCACGAGGAAAATATCGATGCCTTTTTCAAAGTGCTGCAAGAAAAGATCTAGGTCCACGTTACCCGATTTAGACGGGGTGGGCCGCCACCCACTCTTTGAGATGAGCAATAAAACTGAGAACAGTCGGAGCGATGTTTTCTCTTGAAGGGTATACCGCATAGATTCCCACCGGGGGCTCAATGGCCCAATCGGAAAATGCTTCCACCAGCTTTCCTGAATCAAGATCATCTCGTACATGCCAGTCCATCAGCAGCGCTACTCCATGCCCATCAATTGCCATCTGGCGAACCACTTCCCCCAAACTGGATGAAAAACGGTTGCGTATTTTGCACGTTTTTTTAACGCCCCCTCGGGACATAGTCCAACTGGAATCTTTTCCGACGATGAGGCCGTCCAGCGTGGTCAAGTCTTTTAGAGAGGTAGGCACGCCCTGTTTTTCCCAATATTGGGGGGCGGCGCAAATCAGACGTCGGGACGCAGAAATCCTCTGCGCGATCAGGGATGAATCGGCCAATACTCCGTGCCGAATCGCAAGGTCGGTACCATGGGCGGCCAAATCAACCAGTTGATCTGTCGGGTGTAGATCAACGATAACGCCAGGATAGCGTTTGAGATAACTGCTCACGACGCTCGATAAATAACCTTGGGCAAATGTCGCGGAAGCGGTTATGCGTAGATGACCGGTAATCTCGGTCTTCTGGAAAAATCCTCGCTCGGCCTTTTCGACGCTTTCCAGGATGCTTAGTGCGTGTTGATAAAGCTTCTCACCGTCCGAAGTGGGACTTAGCTTGCGGGTGGTGCGGTTAAAAAGTCTCCGACCAACGCTGTCTTCAAGGGCCAGAAGACGCTTGCTTCCGCCTGCAGCAGTCATCCCCAATCGTTCGGAAGCTGCACGGATAGATCCCTCCTCAAAAACGGCAATGAACAAACGCAATTCATCGATGGAATCCAGCACTTATTACCAACCAAAAAGACCGAAAGATTCAACAATTCTAACGTATTTATCCAATTTTATTGATGATAAATTTGTTGGCTTATTGTTCCTCGGAGTTCAAGCCTTGAAGGCTATTGTGATAAATGAGCATGGTAACTCAGACCTTTTCGTAGAAATCAATACTGAAAATCCCGTTGCTCGCCCAGGTCATGTGATTATCGATGTCCGGGCGACAAGCGTTAATCCAGTGGACACAAAAATTCGTCGGGGCAGCGAAGGTACAGCCGGTCTGACTTTTCCGGCAATTCTTCACATCGATGTTTCAGGGGTCGTCAGCTCTGTCGGTGCTGGTGTGACTCGCTTTGACGTAGGCGATGAAGTCTATGGCTGTTTCGGTGGCATCGTGGGGATTCCCGGTGCGCTGGCAGATCAGATGGAGGCCGATGCCGAGATGCTTGCTCTAAAACCCAAGTCGCTCTCTTTTGGCGAAGCAGCCAGCTTGCCGCTCGTGGCAATTACGGCCTGGGAGGCGTTGATCGACCGAGCCTCGATCAAACCCAATGACAACGTCTTGGTGCATGGTGGCACCGGTGGTGTTGGGCACATAGGCATTCAATTGGCCAAGGTCCTGGGGGCCAAGGTTTCGACGACGGTTTCAACGCCAGAAAAAGCGGAAATTGCCCGTCGGCTGGGCGCCGATGAGATTATTTTCTATAACAGCGAAACGCCCCAGGAATACAGCCAGCGAATCACCGAAGGAAAAGGATTCGATACGGTCTTCGATACCTTGGGCGGTGAGGTCTTACAACACTCACTGAAAGCCGCGAAGCTTAAAGGTCATGTCGTCTCGATCATCGGTTACGACCGCTACGATCTGACCGAAATGCACTTCAAGGCATTGAGGCTCGACTTTGTATTCATGGCTATTTCGATCATTCATAATGAAGGCCGCAAGCACCATGGCGAGATCCTGCAAAGACTAGCTGCCTTGGTTGATCGCGGCCTTGTCAAACCACTGATTGATGAGCGCCATGACTTCACTGTTGCGGGTGTCAGCGCGGCACATGTGCGTCTTGAGTCAGGCAATGCTATTGGCAAAGTCGTCATTGAGCGACAGGCTAAGTTGGTGGGGGTGGCATAACGAGGGCTCAAGGCCAGACATTCGAAGTATTTCAATAGCGCTAAAACTTAGTCGCTCGCGCCCGTACCTTTTCGCAAGGGCGCAAACGGCAAAGGGTTGCTATCAGAAGTCCTGCGCAGTCGGACGCAGAACGATTTCGTTGATGTCGACATCGGCAGGTTGCTCGATCGCGTAAGCGATGGCCCGTGCAACTGAATCAGCCGGGATAGCCTTTTTGTAAAATTCGCCAACGACCTCGGCGCTCGGCTGGTGCCCGCTGCCAAACTTCAGCTCGGAATCCACCGCGCCCGGCTCGATGGTCGTAGTGCGAATATTCCCGCCGACTTCATGACGCAGGCCATCGGAAATGGCGCGCACCGCGAACTTGGTGCCACTGTAAACCGATCCACCGGGGCTGAATACCTTAATGCCGGCAACCGACGAGATGTTGATGAAGTGACCGCTGGCCTGTTGTTCGAAAAGCGGCAACGCGGCCGCGATGCCATACAACACGCCCTTGATGTTGATGTCGATCATGCGATCCCACTCTTCGACGCGCAGCTGCGAAATCGGAGAGATCGCCATCAGCCCTGCATTGTTGATCATCACATCGATGCGACCGAATGCCTCGACAGCCTTGGCGACCAGCGCAGTCAAGTCCTCTTTGCGTGTGACATCGATCGGATGGGCAATCGCCTTTCCGCCTGCTGCGGCGACCTCCCGGACAATCGCGTCCAGACGATCCTGGCGACGGGCGCCAAGAACCACGTGGGCGCCGAGCGCTGCCAGATGACGCGCGGTGGCTTCGCCCAGACCGCTACTCGCACCGGTGATGACGACCACTTTACCCTGGATGTTTTTACTCATGTTCAGCGCTCCTGTTGAGACCTGCTTGGGTTGACGGGTGCAGTCTGCGCTGGTTTTATTCGTCATAAAATGGAAGAGTTCGGATTTGAGAATTCCATTTTCTGGAACTGGAGTTGACGGCAATGCTCAATCGCATGGAGCTGATTCGGATCTTCTCGGTGGCAGCGCAATCGACCACGTTTCGCGATGCAGCCACCCGCCTCGGCACTTCTCCGCAGACAGTGACACGCGCCATCAAAGAACTGGAGCGCACGCTTGGGGAGCTGTTGTTCCACCGCAGCACGCGGCAGGTTCATGTCACCGCTTTTGGTGCCAATTTCGCCTTGCAAGCCCGGGAAACCCTGGAGCGGGTGGATCAATTGTTTATCGCCCACAGTACACAGGAGGCAAAAGGCATCGTCGGCATCACGGCCCCCCACGCCATCGGCAAGCTGTATCTGATCGAGTTTCTGAAACCGCTGATGCGGGAGAATCCGGGCCTGAGCATCGACCTGAGCCTGGATGACCAGCTCACTGACGCGGTGGCCAACAAGATCGACATCGGTATTCGTATCGGAGCTGTGCGGGATCGGCGCTATATCGCCAGAACGGTGGCCAATGTGGACCTGAAAATCGTTGCGGCGCCGTCACTACTCGACACCGTGCAACGCCCTGGCAAAATCGAGGATCTGAAACGCTTACCCCTGTCGATGCTGATCGATCGCAACAACGGCCGGCCCTGGCCGTGGGTGCTTGCCGAGGGACAAGCGTTCCTGCCTGCCTCCCCGGCATTTACCTGCGACGACCCAGAAACCGAGCGAGAGATTGTTCTGGCCGGACTCGCCTTTGGGCAAATGCCCGGTTATCTGGCAGAACCCTACCTGTCTGAAGGGCGCCTGGTCGAGGTCATGCAGCACGATGCCCCGCCGCCTTCCGAATTGATCATGTATCGTCCGCAATCAGGGCCCGTGGCACCACGAGTGAGGCTGGTGTACGACCACCTGGTCAACTGTTTTTCCGATCCGCGGTTTTTTGCGCAGAGCAAGCGCTGTAAACAGTTCTGAACAAGGGCTTGTTTGGGTGGAGTATTACGCTGTCCCTTCGGGCATGCATCACTGAGTGACCCACAGCAACATTAGTCGCGCTGGGACAGGATCGTTTCCAGCAGGCCCGGAAAACGGTTACTCAAGTCTTCCCTACGCAACGAGTTCATGTGGGTCGTGCCGATGGTCTGGGTTTGAACCAGGCCGGCATCTCGCAGCACTCGAAAATGATGGGACATGGTGGACTTCGCGCGACCACCGTCCAGCTCGCCACAGCTGGCCTCTCCCAGCTCGGCGAGGCGCCGGACAATCTCCAGGCGTACAGGGTCGCTCAAGGCGTAAAACAGACGCTCAAGAACGAATTCGCTGAGAGGAAGGTGTTTGAAGGGGCGCATGGGCGAATCATACACGGGTTTGCTCTATGTCAATAGTTCGAATATTATCGAACAAGAGAAATAGTATCCCTCGGAGAAAGACCTAATGTCTGCGCTGTTCCAACCTTTCACGCTCAAGGATGTCTCCCTTCGCAACCGGATCGCGATTCCCCCCATGTGCATGTACTCGGCCAATGATGGCCTGATCAACGATTGGCACACTGTGCACTATGCCACCCTCGCGCGTGGCGGGGCAGGACTGGTGGTCGTCGAGGCGACTGCCGTGTCGCCCGAAGGACGGATCACGCCTGGCTGCGCTGGTATCTGGAATGATGAACTCGCCCGTGCCTTCGTGCCCGTGGTGCAATCGATCAAGGCTGCCGGCGCAGTGCCAGGTATCCAGATTGCCCACGCGGGGCGCAAGGCCAGTGCGAACCGTCCTTGGGAAGGCGACGATCATATCGGCGAGGATGATTCGCGTGGCTGGCAGACCATCGCCCCGTCGGCTGTTGCCTTTGGCGCTCATCTCGCCAAGCAGCCGAAAGCCATGACGCTGGAGGATATCGCCCGGGTGCGCGAGGATTTTGTCTCAGCCGCTCGCCGTGCACGTGACGCTGGCTTCGAGTGGTTAGAGTTGCATTTCGCCCATGGCTATCTGGCCCAGTCATTCCTCTCTGAACACTCCAACCTTCGTGACGACGCCTATGGCGGAAACTTCGATAACCGTAGCCGCTTTCTGCTGGAAACGCTGGCGGCGGTTCGCGAAGTATGGCCAGAGCACTTGCCGCTGACCGCTCGCCTGGGTGTCATCGAATACGACGGCCGGGATGAACAGACCTTGTCAGAGGCTATCGAACTGACACGTCGCTTCAAGGACGGTGGATTGGACTTGCTCAGCGTCAGTATCGGGTTCACCATCCCTGAATCCAACATTCCTTGGGCCCCCGGTTTCATGGGCGAAGTTACCCAGCGGGTACGGCGCGAGACGGGGATTGCGGTGGCCTCGGCATGGGGCTTCGGCACGCCGAGCGTCGCCGAAGAAGCGGTGAGGAGTGGTCAACTGGATCTGGCGATGATTGGCCGGGCGCACCTGGGCAATCCTAACTGGTCCTATTTAGCCGCGCAGGAGCTGGGAGTAGAGCGTCCTTCCTGGACCTTGCCCGCTCCCTATGCCCATTGGCTTGAACGCTACAAGTGATCCCACCCGAGCGAGAGCGCTCGCATGGCCTTCGGGCTATCAATTCTTCGGGATCACCGGGCTGATTCAGGTTTTGGCCGCATGGCCGGCATGGACAGCTTCGATACACCCGTGCCAGCCAATGCGTTCCCTCTTTATATCGCACACAGACAGGAGGTTTGATGACCACCCCTCTCACATTGATAGCCACTTTGGTCGCCAAGGCCGGCTTTCAAGCCGAACTCGAGCAGACGTTGCAGGGCCTGCAAGGCCCAAGCCGAGGCGAAGCGGACTGTATCCAGTACGACTTCCATCGTGATGCCGAGCAGGCTCACATTTTCCACATGATCGAGCAGTGGCGGGATGAAGCGGCCCTGACTGCTCACGAAGCGACACCGCATTATCAGGCAGCGCTCCCTTTCATCGAACGTGCTGCTGACAAGCTCACCATCACGAAAATGTATCGCATCTCCTGAGGAGCTTCGAATGAAAGCCATTGCACACTTCAAATGCCTGCCTATTGAACATCCCGACGCCTTGGTGGAGATCGATATACCCGAGCCAGTGCCGGGGCCGCGCGATTTGCTCGTAGAGGTAAAGGCCGTATCGGTCAATCCTGTCGATACCAAGGTGCGGCAGGGCTACGTACCGCACGAAGACGAAAGCCAGCCGCGTATCCTCGGTTGGGACGCTGCCGGCGTGGTCAAGTCGGTCGGCAGCGACGTGACGCTATTCAAGCCCGGTGACAGGGTCTGGTACGCCGGATCGCTGATCCGCCCGGGCAGCAACAGTGAGCTGCAACTGGTGGACGAGCGTATCGTCGGTTCAATGCCCCAGTCGTTGGAATTCAGCCAGGCTGCGGCATTGCCACTGACTTCCTTGACCGCTTGGGAATTACTGTTTGATCGCCTCGGTGTTGCACGCGATACCACCGACCGGGGCGAAACGCTGCTGATCATCGGCGCTGCAGGCGGGGTGGGTTCAATCCTGACTCAGCTGGCGCGTCAGCTAACCGGGTTGACGATCATTGGTACGGCTTCGCGCCCTGAAACCCAGACCTGGGTCACCGAGCTTGGTGCGCATCATGTCATCGACCATACCAAGCCACTCAGCGAGGAGCTCAAGCGCATCGGTATCGCACAAGTCAGCCATGTCGCTAGCCTGACCCAGACCGATCGGCACTACGAGCAAATCATCGAATCACTGAAGCCTCAGGGCAAGCTGGGCCTGATCGATGACCCGGCCACGCTGGACGCCGTACCGCTCAAGCGCAAGAGCCTGTCGTTGCACTGGGAGCTGATGTACACCCGCTCGCTTTACGAGACAGAGGACATGCAGGAGCAGCACAACATCCTCAACGAAGTTTCGCGGCGCATTGATGCGGGTGACTTGCGCACCACCGTTGGCGACAACTACGGGCGCATCAGCGCAGAAAATCTTCGTCGTGCCCATGCTCTGCTGGAAAGCGGCAAGGCGAAGGGCAAGGTCGTGCTGGAAGGCTTCTAAGAGGGTGTAGACAAACCCGCCGCCCCATTCGTTTTAATGCGATTTGACCACGCCACACTACAAGGCTGGTCGCGGATGGGCTGGCTGGGGCAGCGTCTTGGGCTGCGGGCCAAAATTCTGCTGTTATTGGCGGAGGGATTAACGCCCAAAGAGGTCAGCCATCAGTTCCAGGTCTCAGCGCCCGCAGCGCTTGCCAAGCTCTTCAAGTGGAACAAGACGACTGAATCCATCATTAGCTCTGTAAACAAAAACAAAGCTGGGAATTAACCGCTCATGACAATAGTTAGAGAAGCGGAAGGCTATAGCTTACAAAAACACGATTCTGATCTACGCTACGAGCCGCTTCGCTGTTGGACTTGCCGTTACGCCAGCCGAACCCGACGCCTTTGAGCGCTCCCGACTGAAGGACGTAGTCCAGACTAATGTCTCTTTCCCATTCCTTTTGGTTGTCGCCTGACGTAGTTTTAATGTTATCGCCGGAGAGGTACATGACCGAGCCTTTCAGGCCAGGGACACCCAGAGCGGCGAAGTCGTAAGCATACTGACCGAAAGCTGTGCGCTCGCCTGCGCGGGTGAAAGTTTGGATCAGGCGGTCGGTATACAGATACAGGCTTGCTCCACCGGCGCCCTTGTCTACCAGGCTACCCTGGCTGAGTTGAGTGAAGTTGCTGCCGTCCGACACACTTTGGTACCCCGCAGTAATCGCGTGGCCACCTAGTGTATAAATCAACGCGGCACTCCAGGTGCGGTTGTCGATCTCTCCACTACCGTCTTTGGTGTAGCCACTCATTCTGTAGCCTGACGTACCGGAGCTATTGGCACCTGACGAGTCAGTTTTGAAGTAGCGCAGGTCGGTTTTAAGGGACTGATTGTCCGAGATGGCAAGGGTGTGAATCAATCCCAAAAAATGCTGCGTATAGTAGTTATCGAGGCCGGCGTAGTAGTACTGAGCTGTCAGATCCTTGGTGACTTTCCAATCGCCCCCGGCGAAGTCAAACTGATTGCTTTCACGCGTACCACCAGTAACGGCCAGCCCCGTCTGATCGCTCGAACCACGTCCTATTGCATGTTCGATCCGACCTCCAGTCAAGGTCAGGCTATTGAGCTCGCTCGAGGTGATTTGAACGCCCTCGAAGGTTTGCGGAAGCACGCGCCCATCGTTGGCGACCAGAATTGGGAGTTTCGGAATCAAGGTGCCGTAGCGAAGTTCAGTTTTCGACATTTTGACTTTTCCGGTCAGCCCCAGCCTGCTCCACTCGTCGACGGCACGGTTGTCACTGTCAGAAGGCATCATGCTGCTGCCGACATGCCGTCCTTTGCCGCTGTCCAGGGTAACCCCCAGCAACCCCAAGCCATCGACACCAAAGCCAACCATGCCATCGGTATAGCCCGATTTGAAGTCCAACATGAAACCCTGCGCCCATTCTTCGGTTTTGGAAGGTGCGGCGACGCCATCGCGGTTGTCGTTATTGAAGTAGAAGTTTCTCATTCCCAAGGTGGCTTTGCTATCACTCAGGAAGTCCGCATGCACCTGGGCACTCAGGGTAATACTAAGAAACACCGAACTTGCAGTTATTGTTTTTCCACTCATTTATATAGCGCTCCATTTGTTATTTTAAAGTAATAGAAGCAACGCAAGATTTTCAGGTGCGCGTTTTTTTATTATTCTTAACATCCTGCTGAAAACGAGAAATCGACGATGCCTCGCCCCTCCTGCATCAAGTTAATATTGTTAATGCAAGTTCCAAAGTCGCTCATCGCACCTGTTTCTGTTATGCAACGCGATAGCGATAGAGCGGATTGTGTGAGAAAGGCGCAGGGAGTGCCTTGCCTAGGGAAATGGAGTTCTGCGTTGCAGTCTGAAAATTTATCTTATCGTCTGAATTTCAGGATTGGGGCCGGACCCAATTGTCGGTCGAGTACCCAAAGGCTCAGCGGGCTGACCTGACGACTGTCCTCTATAGCAACCCGCGGCGCGCCGATCACGACGCCCAAGGCCCAGACTGCGGTGTAATCATCTGCGACAGGTACCGAGACGGACGACGAACATGGCGGTTCCCCCGCAATGCCGCCTACGCTTGTTGGATGGTCCCCATGCTTTTGCTCAGGCGATGTATCGGGTTGGAACGATCTGATTTATTTTGACCGCCCGCTCAATGCCAATCCGGACCTGCCCGCGCGTATCGCCAGCAACTGGCCCCTCACTCCGGTCGACCCGACCAGCATGTACGGCGCAACGGGCAAAGATTGCACCCACTACCCCACCTGTCGTTCCCAAGCGACCGATGCCGCAGCACCTCTGGAAACAGGGGCGCTGTTCACGTTCTCCCCATTGAGGAAGATTAGTATGTATCGGCCGAGCACGATTCCTTATCAGGAGCATCGAGGGTTCAGCCGAACCTTCACTCCGGGTCATTTGAGCCTGGGATTGTTCTTTCCTTTGGAGGCCTTCGATGGGGACACTCCGAGCATGCTCAACCAGGTCGCATTGGCCAAACGAGCCGAGGAGCTGGGCTTTTGCGCGCTCTGGTTTCGCGATGTGCCTCTTCGCGACCCTGGCTTCGGCGATGTCGGCCAAGTCTTCGACCCTTGGGTTTACCTGGGCTATATAGCCGCTCATACGTCAGAGATAACGCTTGGCACCGCATCCATTGCCATCCCTTTACACCATCCACTGCACACGGCCAAGGCGTCAGCCAGCATCGATCAGTTGAGCGCAGGTCGCTTGATTCTGGGGGTAGCTTCCGGCGATCGCCCTGTG
Organism: Pseudomonas sp. PS02303; assembly: GCF_029959925.1. Taxonomy (NCBI): domain Bacteria; kingdom Pseudomonadati; phylum Pseudomonadota; class Gammaproteobacteria; order Pseudomonadales; family Pseudomonadaceae; genus Pseudomonas; species Pseudomonas sp. PS02303. Next base: position 66,410 of record NZ_JASCOM010000004.1, on the reverse strand, counting down.
GAATTTTCGGCTTTTGGCGTCGATGCCGAAAGGCGCGGAGAAGTCTTTCGAGAACATTACGAGGTGATTCGCCGAGCCCACAGCACCAGCTTCGAACCCATCCGCTGGAGCGGTGGTGAGCTGCGGGGCGCAGACCTCATTCCGAAACCCACAACCCAAGTGATTCCAATGCTCGTAACCGGGCATAGCCGCCAGTCACTGGATTGGATCGCGCGCGAAAGCGTCGGATGGATCAACTATCCACGCGCGCCGAAAATGCAGCGACTGATCGTGGAAGATTGGCGGATGGAGGTCATGAAGCAATGTGGTTCCGTCTATAAGCCCTTCACTCAGTCGCTTTACATCGACCTCGATGAGAACCCGTCCACGCCACCCACTCGCATTCATTTGGGGTTCAAACTTGGACACTACCATCTCCGGTTTTTGCTGGAGTCGCTTGAGGAAATCGGAGTGGACCACGTTATCCTGAATCTCAAATACGGAAAGCGCCCTGCTGCGCAAGTCATTGAGGAGCTGGGCACTCACATCGTTGCGCAATTCGGAGTACAGCCTCGTTCTGAAGCGAACTGAAACCAATACGTTACTGGACGGATTCATCGTCCACTCTGCGACATAAAAAATGGCAGTGATGCCGCAGGCGGTTCAGAGGCCCGCAAGCGAGCCCGCCCGAGGAGTGAAGTCAGAAACCTTCTAGAACGATCTTGCCCCGGGCCTTGCCGCTCTCGACCAGCGCATGGGCACGACGCATGTTGGCCGCATTAATCGCACCGAAGTGCTCGCCCACAGTGGTCTGCAGAACACCTTGGTCAATCAGAGCGCTGACGTGCTGCCCTCTCGGCTCGGTAATGTCACCGCGTTCCGAGAGAACTTGCATAACCAGGGCCGTGGAGGTGAGTACAAAGCCCGCTGCGCAGACAAATGACACCTGCCAAGGGAATCCAAAAGCCATGCCGACAAAAGTGAGCAGAACAGCACAGACCACCACCTGCAGGCTGCCCAGCCCAAAGATCTGCCGACGCAGATCCCATAGGTGCGAGGGTTTCATCTCCAGTCCAATCACAAAAAGAAACATCGCCACACCCAGCTCGGCCACCTCAATGATGGTGTGGGGGTTATTGATCAGTTGCAGTCCGAAGGGGCCAATGATCAGCCCCGCCGCCAGGTAACCGACCACTGAGCCGAGCCCGATGCGTTTGAGCAGCGGCACTGCCACCACGGCGGCGGCAAGCAAAGTGACGACAGCAAATAATTGACCTGCATTGCCTTCAACAGCCATGGCATTGACCCTCATCCCACATCAGGACCGGTAATGCGTCCACGGCCAGGCGTGTCGAGTAGAGCTTTAAAGCTCAGCGCTCAGTCCCGCAATTTTTTCAGGACCAAGCACAATATCTGGAGGGTTCACCAGGAACTCTCCAGGGTAGGAATGACACCTGAAGTGTAGTGCAGCACACCGGCATCGTTTGAAAGGGTGACAAAAAATTCAGTTGCTTCTCCCCGTCCGTACCGTAAAGGGCCGGCTAACAATCCTTTCATTTATACCGAGCGCGCAGGCTTGGCTTGAATCTTTGGCCAGGTACTTTGGCCACGATATTAACCTTAAATATAAGTGTTTTAATTGGCCCTCATCAAATCCATCTGATACGGCTTTTTTTTGATCACCTGAGCCTTTTTCGTCAACCAACAGTCTATAAAGTGCATGCCCGATGTTCTTTAAAACAACAAAAAGCAGCCAACTCGTTTTGGCGCTTGGGCACACTGACGCGCTCAAGAATCTAGACCATCCCAGGATCAAAAATAGAACCTTGTTTTATCAGAACAAACGGGACAAATAACAATTCATTTGATTTGGAGATGGTGTCGTGCGAAAGCTTGGCTTGGGCTTCCTGGTAACTGGCGTTTTTGGGCAACTATCAGCACTACTATGGACCTACACGTCCACAGGACAAACTTGTCAAAACAACGTCGACAATTCATACATCCAGCAAAAAGTGACAAAGTTCGAACAACTATTCGATGACACCGCAAATAAAGTTGCGGCAGAGCTCAGTGCAAAAGATTCCGACGGGCTCGCGCACCTTGCGAAAAACGAATCCCGCATACCCGACTCAACGGAGGCTGAGGCCGTACAGTTTTTGATGGAAAAGCCAGATGAAACTACAGTACTTACGCTGCCTTCATTGCCCACACAGGCACACAAATGGACAATTATTCTAAGCGGTCTGATTGCTTTCACCGGCCTGCTCTTGGCACTCTTCGCTCGTAAAAAAACCATTCATACGCAATGGCATGTCTTTCGTACCATTCCAGGCTCGCTAATCACGCTGGAATGCCCGTGCTTGACATGCGGCGGCTATATTATCCACCCTAAAAAAGAAGCTTCAAGCACGCCTTCATCCGGCGTTTGGGTGGTCGAAATTGCATTGAACACACCCAGTCGCCACCGCGCAGTAAAAGCCATTCAGCAGCTGGAGTTGCCGGTAGCGCGTAAAGAAAACAACTTTGTCGTCATCGGCCCGTATAAACAAAAGCAGGACGCGGCTCGCGTCGTGAAAGAGTTGAGTGAACGTCATGGCGTTCGAGGATGGATGATGGCAGGAAATTGACACAGTCCGATTTATCGCTGGGCCGACCTCGAACAACCAGCTACTTATTGCATTCCACAAGAGAGCATTCATGATCGCAAAAGAACTTAGAGCCGAACTCGCCCTAAAAAAGTTTCTGGACGCCAACTTATGCATCCAACTTGAACTCAGCGAGCTGAACTACAGCCTCGCTGAACACTGTGGGCTCTCGCCGGAAGAATATCGCCTTAAATTTCTGAAAGAAGCATTTGAAGCAGAAGCCGACGCGCACGGCTGCGATTGCTGGGACTTCATCCTGCAGTGGGTGGCCGAAACCAAGGAAGAACTTGAGTTGATGCGCGAAGAACGCATGAAAGAGATTTATGACTTTCTGGACAATTAACAAGTGTTACAACTTACGTAGTCTATAAAAGCCGTCAGCTTCAAGATGAAAGACTAACTTCATCGGCGGGAGTATTGCCCAATACCCCCGCCTTCGTCTCTATTTAAACCGTCGCATAACAATCCACTACACGCCGATACTGGCTGGGAGAAGCTCCGATGTGCTGGCGGAAAAACCGTGTGAAATGACCTTGCTCGGAGAACCCGAGGTTCTCCGACAACAGGCCCAACGTTCCACTGCGCTCACGCTCCAGCCAGGTAAAAGCCCGGCGCATGCGCGCGTCGTTCAGCAGCAAGGTCGGGGTCATGCCGGTATCTTTCTTGAACAGCGCAAAGAAGTGCGCCCGAGACAGTCCACAAGCCCGCGCGGCGTTGTCGATCGGGGTCGGATCATCGAGGTGCTCAAGCAACCAGGCGGTGCCACGGCGCACGCGCGCGTCCCGGAACTCACCTGAGTTCGGCGCACCCAGCATCGACAAATGCCGCCAACTGGAAAAGTCCTCGATCAGTTCGATCAGGAAGTCGAACAGCATGAATTCCATGCGTTCTTTCGGCACGATCCCGCAGCCATGCGCTTCGGCGACCAGGATGTCGGCCAAGGTGCGATTACGACTCGACAGCTCGATGCACGACCGGGCAAAAAAGTCCGGCCGACCGCTGAGCGCCAGCGACTGCTGGGCAGTGGCCAGCCAGGCGGGCTCGATGTAGAGCGCAAGGATCAGGGTGGCACCGGCGCCCGGCTGCGGATCGTAGAAATGCGGCTCCCAGGCGTTGACCAGCACCGCCGTGCGATCACTGAGCGGAACCCGCCGACCGTTAACGTTGAAGTAAGTGTCCTCGCCGGACACTTTGACCAGCACATGGCATTCGGAATGGGTATGGGTGACCAGCGAATGATCCATATTCAGCAAGGCGACCCGGCCAAACCTGCCGTGGAAAACCCGTTGGGCAATCGACATCAGATTCCTCCGCTCGCTTGAAGCGATATCGTTATCGGCCTCAATGCATATCATCGGGGCGCTTATCTATTTCACAAGCCCGTCGATCGGTCCATGGTTCAGCAACACTTGGCTGGCCACTATCGCGCGCGAATGACCGAGCGTCTACCTCGACTTTCGCAGCCCCCACGTTCGTCGGAAAAACCGCCTTACAAGGCATGGCGTTCTTTGCCGTGATAAACGCGCAGGATATCGGCCACCACCGCCAGAGCGATTTCCGCCGGGGCCTTGCTGCCCAGATCGAGGCCGATGGGCATGTGTAAACGGGCGATCTGTTCATCCGTCAGACCACCGATGCGTTTCAGCCGCTCAGCGCGCTTGGCCGAGGTTGCCTGAGATCCCATGGCGCCGATGTAAAACGCCGGAGTGTGCACCGCTTCCATCAGCGCCAGGTCATCGATTCGCGGATCGTGAGTCAGCGCCACCACCGCGGTCGCCGCGTGGCAACCTCCGGCGGCAATGAACATCGAGGGCAGCACGCGTTGCATCTCCACACCTTCGAGTTTTACTTGCAGCATCTCTTCCCGGGGATCGCAGGCGATGACTTCGCAGCCGATGGCGCGGGCAAAACTGGCGCAGAATTCGGCGACCGGCGAGAGCCCCGCCAGAATCAGTCGTAACGCCGGGCCGACGCTGATGCGCACGCTTTCGTCGACGACTTGCACCCGCTCGCAGCCGTGTCCGGTGTCCGGGTCCAGGCGCAAGGCACCACTGCTCAGTTCGACGTGACGCAGCAGACGACGCTGACCCAGCAACGCTGCTTGCAGACTCTCCAGGTGGGCGATCCATTCGAGACTGGCAGCGCGGTGCTCGACCAGCACGATCAGCACGCCGCCACAGGGCAATCGCAGGCGGTGGCGTTGCTCGACGCTGTCGCCATAACTGACGATCTGCGCCGGTTCGCGTAACTCACCGCGCGTCAGGCTTTCGAGAAACTCCTCTTCGACGCAGCCACCCGACAGCGAGCCGACGTGTTCGCCTGTGCCATTGGTCACCAGCATCGCACCCGGCGCACGCGGTGCCGAGCCATAGGTGGAGAGCACCGTACATAGCCACTGGGCCTGCCCGGTGCGAGCCCATTGCAGTGCCTGGTCGATCACCTGAACATCGAGATGACGCATATTTTCTGTACCTCAAGCAAAGCGTGGTGCTGCATGCAGGGTTACGTTTACGGTAACCTGCGAGCAATCCTGTTCAATCGTTGATTCAACATGTCGCCACAACAGTTTTTGCAACTCGGGGCGCTGCGCCTGGAACATCGCCAACTGCCTCCGGCTGACCCATCGCGACCGACACTGGTGCTGTTGCACGAAGGCCTCGGCAGCGCCGACCAATGGAAAGACTTCCCCCTGCGCCTGGCCCAGGCCAGCGGTTACGGTGTGGTCACTTACAGCCGTCAGGGTTATGGGCAATCGAGCCCGGTAACCCTGCCGCGTCCGCTGAACTACCTGAGCAGCGACGGCCCTCGGGAACTGCGGCAATTGCTCGATGCCTTGCAACTGCCGCAAGTGGTCTTGCTCGGTCACAGTGACGGCGCATCCATCGTCCTTGCCTATGCCGCCACCAACGATCCACGCGTGTTGGGCAGCATCGCACTGGCGCCTCACGTGATTGTCGAGGCCGAGAGCCTCGATGGCATTCGCCACACCACCGAGGCCTGGCATCAGGGCGAGTTGCGCGAGCGCCTGGCACGCCACCATGGGACAAATGTCGATGGCGCTTTTCACGGTTGGAGCGACAGTTGGTTGCACCCGGACTTTTCCTTGGATGATCTCGAAGCGCAGTTGGCTTATATCGAAAAGCCGTTGCTGGTCATTCAGGGTCGCGAAGACCACTACGCCACGCCCGAGCAACTGGTGGTCATCCAGCGACAGGTCGCTGGACCGTGCCGCTGTGTGTTGCTGGATAACTGTCGGCACTTTCCCCAGACCGAAGCGACCGAGCAGACCTTGCAGCTGATCTGCGAATTCCTGAAGCGCCTCCCCGCCTTTACTTGAAATTGCCTTGGGTTTCTGGAATCACCACGCTGCCGATCAGGTAGATCACCGACAGACCGACGGCGAACATCGCCAACACCATGGGGATCTGCGCCGGGCTGCCGCTGACCAGGGACACAAAGGTCGGCATGGTTCCGCCGAGGGCGAAACCGATGTTCCAGGACAATCCGGTGCCGCTGGCTCGCAGCTCGGTGGCAAAGCGTTCGTTGAGGAAGATCAGAATCGGCGCGATGATCGCCCCACCTATGAAGCCTATACCCACGCAATACAGCGCAGTACGGGTCAGCGAACCCGATTCGGCGACACCCAGAAACATCATCGGCAGGCTCACCAGGTTGATCACACCCAGCAGCATGAAGGTCTTCTTGCGACCGATCAGGTCGCTCAGGTAACCGAAGGCCAGTGCTCCGACAATGGTTGCCACCGACCCGTACATGAGCAGCTGCGAAGTCTGCGCATGAGGCACTTTGGCGACCACGTTGAGCAATGTCGGCAGATAACCGCAGGCCAGGTAATACGTGGCACCGCCTCCGAACGTAATTAGCAGGTTGACCAGCATCACGCCGCGGTACTCGCGACCGAACAGACGCTTGAGCGGCGACACGACAACTACCGCCGGCCCCTTGGTTTTGCGCGCTTGTTGCAGTTGCTGCCAGACCGGGGTCTCTTCCAGGTAACGGAACATCACCAGACCGAAAAACGTGCTTAGCAGGCCGCAGAAGAACATGAAGCGCCAGCCCCAGACGTCAAATTCTTCCCCGGGAAAGATCTCCGACAACACCAGATAAGTGAATGACGCCAACAGCGCGCCCATACCGGCGCCGGCGCCACCGATCAACCCGGACATCAAGCCGCGATAGCGCGGCGAGATGGATTCGGTGCCGATGGTGTGAGTGGAGGCAACGATGCCGCCCACGAAAATGCCCTGAATCACCCGCAAGACCAAAAACAGTATCGGGGCCAATATGCCGACCTGATGAATGGTCGGCAACGCGCCAAACAGTGCCGTTGAAATACCGACGCCGACCATCGACACCATCAACGCACGCTTGCGACCGTGTTTGTCGGCATACGCACCGAAGATCGCCGAGCCCAGCGGACGCACCAGCAAGGCCACGGCGAACGACGCATAGACGGCGGCCAACGACAGTGTCGGGGTGTCCGAGGGGAAGAACAGGCGGCCGATGATCGGCGCCACATAGAGCAGAATGAACAGGTCAAACAAATCCAGCGCCCAGCCGAATGTCGAGGCAAATGCCGCGAGCAAGGCCTTGCCCGGTGGAATCTGTGGTGTATCGCTAGCGGCGCTGGAGGGTGATGCAGTTATTGTTGTTGTCGTAGTCATGGTTGCCTCACACAAACGGTGATCGAACGTTCTGCATCCCGGTGCACGGGTTGCGAGTAATCAGCAGGTCAGCGGTGAAACCTTGATGTGCCCTTTCAGTTGCATTGAAGGGGCGGCAGGCCCTGCTCCGTAAGGCGTACGCTGTTACCAACATACTCCCGGGCCCGCTCGCCAGTACGATTTACTCGCCGATAAACACGGCCGTACGCTTGCTGTGAAACGCTTCAACGCCTTCCTTGAAGTCCTTGGAGCTACGCAAACGGCTATAGCAGTGACCTTCCATTTCGATCGCGACGGTCAGCGGCGCATCTTCGTTGTCGTTGATCAGTTTTTTCGCCGTGCGCTGAGCCAACGGCGAGAAGCGCCGCAGTTCATCGACCAACGCGTCGACGGTGCTTTCCAGTTCGGTATCCGGCACGACCTCGGTCGCGATACCCCAGGCGTAGGCCTGGTCGCCGGTGATGCGTTTGGCGCGCATTACCATGTGTTTGGTGCGGGTGATGCCGATGATTTTCTGCAGGCGCGCAGAGCCACCCGAGCCCGGGATCTGACCGAGGTTCTGCTCAGGCAAGGCGTAGCGAGTGGTTTGCGAAGCAATGCGGAAATCACAGGCCAGGGACAGTTCGAAACCGACGCCGAAGGTGTAACCCCGGTTGGCCACGATCACCGGTTTTTCGCAACGTGCCGGTGCCGCGACGTTCCAGGCCAGTTTCGAAACGTGCTCTGGCGACGCTTCGAGGAAGCCCTTGATGTCGCCACCGCTGGAGAAGTGTTCGCCCACCGAGCGCAGCACGATGACGCGCACGCCTTTGTGTGCATCGAGGGCTTCGAAGACCTGGCGCAGTTCATCACGCTGCCCCATGGAAATGACGTTCAACGGTGCGCGGTTGAGGATGATGTCGGCGCGCTCGCGGGACACATCGACTTCAACCTGGAAGCCATCGAACTGAGTGTCGAGAAATTGCTGGATCGCTTGCTGTTGCATGAGAGTGTCCTCTGGATGATTAGCTGATGGCCTTCAAGGCCTGTTCCTGAAATTGAGCCAGCAGCACGCGCCGCAGCACCTTGCCCACTGGAGATTTGGGAATCTGATCGATGAACTGATAACGCCGTGGCCGCTTGAATTTGGCCAGGCCCGAAGCGATGCAATGGGCATCAAGGTCGCCTTCAGAGACGTCGGCGCGCAGCTTGATAAACGCGGCGATGATCTTGCCCCACTGCTCGTCGGGCAGACCGACCACCACCACCTCTTCCACTGCCGGGTGCAGGGAGAGCATGTTTTCGATTTCTGCCGGACTGACGTTTTCGCCGCCGGTGATGATCAAGTCATCGACACGCCCCGTGACGAACAGATCGCCTTCAAGATCGAAGTAACCGATGTCACCGGTGAAATACCATCCGTCACGCAATGCCTTGGCGGTCGCTTCGGGACGGTTCAGGTAGCCTTCGAACGCCTCGTCACTCGCCAGGTCGGCGATGATCTGACCCTCCTCCAAGGGGTTGACCTGCACGTCTGCCGTTTCAGCATCAATCGGAACCACGCGCACGCGCTGGTTCATTGCACTGCGCCCTGACGAACCGGGTTTGCGGCTGGCTTGCTGGTCGATGGTGAAGGTGTAGATCTCCGAGCTGCCGTAATGATTGACGAACAATTGCGGCTGGAACGCCTGCTCGACGCGACGCATCAAACCGTCGCTCATCGGTGCACCGGCAAAGCCGATTTTCTCCACACTGGCGACTCGCTCGCGGGCAAAGGCCGGGTGTTCGATGAGCATGTGGTAGAGCGTCGGCACCAGGTACAGGTTGCTGACCTTTTCCCGCTCGATGGCCTGCAGCGTGGCCTCCACATCGAACTTCGGCACACAGACGAAATGTCCGTCGATCAGCGCCATGGACAGCAACGAACGCACGCCCATGGTGTGGTAAAGCGGCATGACACCCAGCGTGCACTCGCCCTGGCGGTAGAGGTTTTGCGCTACGTGGGCAACCGCTGCGGCGCGTTCACTACGGTGCCGACGCGGCACGCCCTTGGGCTTGCTGGTGGTTCCGGAGGTGTACAGCAGCAGTGAAAAGTCTTCGGCGTCGGCCTGCAAAATGATGCCGGAGGGGGTCTGCGAACACAGTTCCTCGAAACTCAGGTCGGTGTTGGCGGCACGCAGACCGGTGGCGATCCGTGGCAGCCTTGTGGCGGCGCTGCAACCGGCCACGGCGGTCACGGTCGCGTCGTCGTAAGCCACTGCACGGATTTGCGCATCTTCGATGCAGTAGCCCAGTTCCTCGGCAGTCGAACGCCAGTTCAACGGGGTCATGACGATGCCCGCAAACTGACAGGCCCAATGCAAGGTTGCCATCTGCCAGCGGTTTTGCATCACTACCAGCAGTCGATCGCCGCGTTGCAGCCCAAGGCATTGCAAGCCCCAGGCGGCACTCTGGATATCGACGAACCATTCTTCATAGGTTTTCTTCAACGCACCGTCACTGACCGCCACGGCGTGCGGGCGGCGTTCAACGGCAGCGAGGAAACTGCGTCCGAGATCGAACATTTTTGTTATACCCCTTTGTTCGTTTGGCGCTGGGCAGCGACTTCGAGCACGGCCTGAACGATGCCGGTGTAACCCGTGCAGCGACATAGGTGCCCCGAAAGCATGTCGCGTACCTGGGTCTCGTCCGGGTTGGGTACCCGCTCGAGAAAATCCACGCAGGACATGAGAATGCCCGCAGTGCAAAAGCCGCACTGCAAGGCGTGATGACGGCGAAAGGCTTGTTGCAGGTCGCTCAGAGTGTCGTCGTCAGCCAGGGACTCGACGGTCTCGATACGCCGCTCGTGCCCCTGTACCGCGAGCATCAGGCAGGAACGCATGGCGACTCCGTCCACCAGCACCGTGCAGGCACCGCAGACACCGTGTTCGCATCCGACATGGACACCGGTGGCACCGAGGTCGTGGCGCAGGAAGTCGCAGAGTTGGGTCCGCGGCTCAGCCAGGGCTTCGCGGGAGCGGCCGTTGAGTTCCAGGCGGATCGGAAAGGTTTGGTCGGCAGTTACACGCATGTTCAGACTCCTTCGATCAGCTGGTGACCCAGCTCGCGAATCAGTTGGCGGCGATAGGCAGCGCTGGCGTGCACATCGTCTTGTGCATCGAGCGACCAGGCGGTTTGATTGAGCGCGTCCGGCAGCTCCGCACCACGAGGCAGGCTGCGACGTTGCGGACGGTCGGCGACCCCGCCGATGCCCAGTTCGACCTGATCCGCGCCGATGGCTGCGGCCAGGGAGACAATTGCAAAGTCGCCGTGGCGCATGGCGATCTCGCGGAAGCGATAGGTAATGCCTTCGCGCTTGAGCGGAAAGCGCACCTCGACAACCAGTTCATCCGCACGCTTGTCGGTGGTGAGAATGCCTTGGAAGAAGTCAGCAGCCTTGACAATGCGCTTGCCTTTTTTCGACTCCAGAACGATCTCGCCACCCAGCGTCACCAGGCACAGCGGCAACTCGGCGCTCGGGTCGGCATGAGCCACCGAACCGCAGACTGTGCCGCGATTACGCGTCTGGAAGTGACCGATCCAAGGCATTGCCAGCGCCAATAAAGGCACCTCGTCCATCAGGGTCGAACGCGCCAGCAACTGCGCCTGTCGTACCCCGGCACCTACCGCCAGGCAATCCTTGCGCAGTTCGATATAGGCCAGGTCAGCCACATGATTGATATCGATCAGCAACTTGGGCTGAGCCAGGCGCATGTTCAGCACCGCCATCAGCGATTGGCCACCGGCGATGATGCGAGCTTCCTGGCCGTACTCGGCGAGCAGCTCAACCACCTGACGACGGGTGTCAGCCCGAACGTAATCGAAAGCAGCCGGTTTCATTGCGCACCTCCCTTGCCAAACAGTGCGCCAAGCGACGCACGCAGCCGCGCCCACCAGCCGGTAGAGATGGCTTGGCCGCTGACCCGTTGCGACAGGCGAGTAAAGATTTGTCCGATGATCACTTTCGAGGCCCCTTGCAACATTCGGCCGCCGACCGCGGCGACCTTGCCGCTGACCGCCACCTGGTATTGGTATTCCAGGCGTGTGTGGCCGTTTTCCAGTTCAACGAAACGCACCTTGGCCTGCCCCTGGGCCGACCCCATCGAGCTGCTGCCGGAACCGGACAGACGCAATGAATGCGGCGGGTCCAGATCACTCAGGGCAACCTTGGCCTCGAAGCGCGCGCGGATCATGCCGACGCCGACAGTGACGTCTGCGCGGTAACGGTTTTCGCCTTCAAGCACGAGGTCGTGACAACCGGGAATGATCGCAGCCAGCGTCTGCGGGTCGAGCAAGGTGTCGAAGACCTGTTGCGGCGAAGCAGGAATCACCACAGAGTCGTTGGCCCGCAGTGCCGGTCCACCGGCAGGTACTGCGTCGAGGTTTTCATCGGGCTCCATACCGGCGGGCCGTGGCGGCTCGTCGATCCCGATCAGCGTGCGTACTTTCGATGGCGTCAGTGGCAGACGGATGTCCGAGCGGCCGAGGGCGTCGGCCACCGCGTTGGCGACGCACACCGGCGTGCTCATATTGTTGCCCTCGCCCACACCCTTGGCGCCCAGTGGGGTGAAGGGCGATGGCGTTTCCATGTGCAGGATCATCGGTTCGATCACTTCCGGTGCGGTCGGCACCAGATAATCAGCGAAGGTCCCGGAGAGGAAGCTGCCGTCCTCGCCATAGGCGAACTCTTCCATCAGCGCCGCGCCGAGGCCTTGGGTGAAGCCGCCACGAATCTGGCCATCGACCAGTGCCGGGTTGAGCAGGCGGCCGGCGTCATGGCAGGTGACGTAGCGATCGATGTGGATCTCGCCGGTCATGCGGTCGATTTCCAGACCGCAGATGTCGAAGACAAAGCCGTAGCACAGCGAGCTGTTGACCTGATCCTTGTCGTCCGGTGCCTCCAATTGCGGCGGGCTCCAGAAGGCGGTTTCACGCAGACCGCCGTTTTCCCCTTCCGGCAGCAGGCCCGGCGACCAGTGGGTCGCACCGGCAATCCGATGAAATGGTGCTACCGCCCCGCCATTGACCACGAATATCTTGCCGCCGGCGAAACGAATATCTTCGGGACTGGCCTGCAATTGCTCGGCGGCAATCGCGGCGAGGCGATCGCGGATCTTCAGCGCGGCTTTGTAAACGGCACCGGCCACAGCGCCGGCGAAGCGGCTGGAATAGTTGCCCGAGGCAATCGACCAGGCGTCCTTCTGGGTGTCCAGCTCGACGTTGACCACGATGGATTCCAGCGCAACCCCAAGCACTTCGGCGACGACTTGAGCGACGGTGGTTTGATGGCCCTGCCCTTGCGGTGCCGAGGACACATGCACACTGACGTCACCCAACGGGCCGACGTTGATGGTTGCGGTGGCGACAGCGCCGTTTTTCGGACCGGCCTTGCGCCGCTCTTCGGGTGTCATCGCAGTGGTGATGTAGCCCATGTTGGAAATCGACGGTTCGATGACAGCGGCATAACCAATGCCATAGATCCGGCCTTCGGCACGCGCCTGATCACGACGTTTGAGCAACTCGTCGAGACCGCCATCAGCCGCCGCCAAGGCAATGCCAGCCTGGTAGTTGCCGGAATCGAGCAACGCACCGGCAGCCGCGCGATAAGGGAAGGCATCGGCCGGCACCAGGTTGCGGCGGATCACATCCAACGGATCAAGCTTCAACTGCACGGCGATGTGTTGCAGCAACCGTTCAAGGGCGAAATACACCTGTGGGCCACCGAAACCACGGTTCAGGCCGGAAGGGGTTTTGTTGGTCAGCACCACTCGGTTGCGCACTTGCAAATTGCGGATCGCGTAGGCACCCGTCAGGTTGCCGTGCATGCGGTAGAAAGTCGCCGGTTCAGGCGCTCTCAGGTAGGCACCACAATCGTCGATCTGGTCATAACGCAAAGCGGTGATACGGCCATCGGCTTCTACCGCCGCTTCAATTTCGGTCACCCGATTGGTCGCCGAAGAAGCCCCCTGAAGATGTTCCAGACGGTCCTCGACCCACTTCACCGGTGCACCGACCTTGCGTGACGCCAGGCCCATCATCACCACGTAAGGGAAAACCCCTTGCTTGATGCCAAAGCTGCCGCCGGAATCTTTCGGTGTACGCAAACGGAGGCGGTTGCCGGGTACATTCAGTGCCCGGGCCATGACCGTGTGCAACGCATAAGGGCCCTGAAAATTGGCCAGCACGTCATAAATGCCGGTGGCGCGCTCGTACTGAGCCAGCACCACATAGCATTCGATGGGCGTGCAGGAACTGCGCGGAAACTTTACTTTGAGCGAGACCTTGTGCGGCGCCTGCTCGAAGGCCTGCTCCGGCTCGCCATAACGAAAGTGCCGCTCATTGACCACGTTGCTGCCGACTGCTTCGTGCAGGACCGGCGCCTGTTCGGCAGTGGCCAGTTCAGGATCGATGATCGGTGGCAGCGGCTCGTATTCAACGCGCACCCCTTCGATGGCGTCCTCGGCCAGATAGCGGCTCTCGGCGATCACCACGGCCACCGGCTCCCCGACGTAACGCACCTTGTCGACGGCGACGCACCAGTGCTCCATCGGCTGACGCACACCCACCGGGAACGGCAGCGCCCAGCGTTTGACGTCTTCGCCGATCAGCACGCCGTGCACACCTTTCATCAGCAGCGCACGGGAAAAGTCCACCGAGGTGATACGTGCATGAGCGTGGGGTGAGCGGATGATCGCCGCGTGCAGCGTTCCCGGAGGGATCGCAGCGTCATCGGCATAGCAGCCGAGGCCGCGCAACAAGGCGGCGTCCTCGACACGGGTCTGACGGGCGCCGATGTGGCTGGTCGGGCTTTCGGTAGCAGGCTGGAAAGTAGTCATTTTTTTCGCGGCTCTTGTTGTTGTGCAGCGCGATAGCGTTAGAGCCGAGTGTGTGAGAAAGGCGCGGGGAGCGCCTTGCCTGAGGAGAGGGAGTTCTGCGCTGGAGTCTGAAAATTTGCCTTAGCGTCTGATTTTCAGGACTGAGACCCGACATAATGGCCGGTCAGGGATGGGACGCGGGATGGCTCAGGAAAGCTTCGATTTCTGCACAAGGCATCGGTTTGGCGAAGTAATACCCCTGAAAAATATCGCAACGACTGCCCTTCAGGAAATCCACCTGGGACGCCGTTTCCACGCCCTCGGCGACCACCGTCAGACTGAGGTGATGGGCCATGGAAATAATGCCTTGGGTGATCGCTGCATCGTGAGGGTCGGTAGCGATTTCCTGAATGAACGAGCGGTCAATCTTGATCTTGTCGATGGGCAAACGCTTGAGATAGCTGAGGCTGGAAAAACCGGTGCCGAAATCATCGAGCGCAATGCGCACCCCCAGCGCCTTGAGCCGGTGCAACGTGTCGATTGCCTGTTCCGCGTTATGCAACAGCAGCGACTCGGTGATCTCCAGCTCCAACTGCTCACCACGCAGACCATGTTTCTCCAGGGTGGCCTGGACACACTGGACGAACTGGCCACGCTGAAAATGCATCGGCGAAATATTCACGGCCATTGAGATGCTCGTAATGCCCTGCTCGCCTAGCTGGCGCAGTTGCGCGCAGGCCGTATCGAGTACCCAAAGGCTTAGCGGGATGATCTGACCACTGTCCTCTGCCACCGGCACAAACACCGCGGGTGAGATAAAGCCTTTTTCCGGATGCTCCCAGCGCAGCAACGCTTCGATCCCGACCACCCGACCCGTGCGCGCTTCTATCTGCGGTTGATAATGCAGCTTGAGCGACTGGGTCTCGATAGCCTTTTGCAGGTCATTGCGCAGGCTCGCGTGCTCGCAAACGCGCTGATTTAGATCGCTGGTGTACCACTGAAAGTTGTTGCGCCCTTGCTGCTTGGCTTTGTACATGGCCATGTCAGCCTGCTGAATCAGCTGCATCGGCTGCTCGATGTGACCATCGTTCAGGGTGATGCCGACACTTGCGCTCAGGTGCAGGTCAATGCCCTGGATGCAGTAGGGCCTGGCAATGCTGGCCATCAATCGCTCGGCTACCGGTACAACGTCCTCATCACGAAGCAAGTCCGGCAGCAGAACGATAAATTCATCACCGCCCATGCGCACGATGGTATCGCCGGGACGAATCTGCTGGGTCATACGCTGCGCCACCTCAATCAGCACCTGATCGCCGAAGTAGTGTCCGATCGAATCGTTGATGGATTTGAATCCATCCAGATCAATGCACATCACCGCCAGACGACGCTTGCGCCGACGACTGATGTGACAATCCAGAACAAGCCGTTCTTCAAGCGAAACACGGTTGAGCAAGCCGGTCAGCCGGTCATGGCTGGCGTTGAAGCTCAACTGGCGCTCGTAATGCTTCTGCTCGCTGATGTCCCGGGCAATGCCGAATACCCCGACGATTTCTCCGTTGACCATGATCGGCAGGTTAGAGATGTCCATGGTCAGCAGATTGTCACTCTCGTCGAGAACCCGTGCCTCGAAGCGCTGAGGTTCTCCGGCGCGGGCTGCGGAAAAATGCTGACTGACCCGCTCCAGGTCCTCTTCGAGTACCAGATGGGAAAAGTGATGACCAATGAAATCGGTTGCGGTGTACGGTTTCAGCTTCAGGCCTGCTGCGTTCACACTTTGGATATTGCCGAACAGATCGAGGGAGAACACGGGGTGGGGGTTGTAGGTGAACAATGAACGAAAACGTTGTTCGCTTTCCTCCAGTCGTTGGCCATCACGCTCATGACGAATCGCAATGACTGCCAGTTGGGCCGCGCGGTCCAGTCGTTGAATCTGCGCCTCGTCCGGCGCATGGACGCGGTTCTGGTACAGGGTAAATGTACCCAACACGCGTCCCTGATGGGAGAGCAAAGGCACCGACCAGCAGGAACGCAGGTTATGCCCCAGCGCCAGGCTGCGGAAACGCTCCCAGTTGGGGTCCCGGGCGATGTCTTCGGTGACCACAAGCTCGCGCCGGAACGCAGCGGTGCCGCAGGTTCCTTCCTGTGGACCAATGGCCATTCCATGAATCGCGTCACTGTATTCGACCGGAAGGCTGGGCGCCGCGCCGCTCAGCAAGCGTTTGCCCTCGGCATCAGTGAGCAGTATCGAACAGAAGGTTTCGGGGGCCTGTGCGTCGTGCATCTGGCAGATGGCGCAGAGTATGTCGCCCAGATGATGATCGGTCGCGATCATACCGAGAATGTCACGTTGCGATTCGGGGAGTGTCTTGCTGCGAAAACCAGGACGAGTATTCATGGTGGTTCCTGAAGACTCTCGAGGTCGTCCGGTCTTCAGAGAGCCAGAAATAGTAGGCGGCCGATCACTGTCCACTAGTGCGTCGGACGCGCACTCTATAGAGCACCGACGCACTAAAAAAAGACTCAGATCCAACATAAAAAACAGTATCAGATTTATGAAACTGTCATCTCTGTCCATTGCTCCGATGCGGCCCAAAGACGCTCGGCATACTCAAGATCGACTGCCCATCTGGCCACGCCCTTGCGTCCCGTCTCCGATTCGTTGATAGAGGCGATATTGCAATCTTCGCAGTAAACACCGCCCAAGGTTGCAAGCGTGGCGCTGGTCGCACACCACAGGCCGGTTGCAGCGCCCTGTTCCAGTGTCTTGAGTCCGATCTCCGGGTTCAGGCGCTGCCGACCGTGCTCATCCAGCACGTCGAATGCGGCTATTTCGGCGCTGCTCAGATGGCGTCCGAGGCTGGTCAGGACTTGCCCCGGGTGCAGCGAGAATGCCCGCACGCCGCGATGACGTCCGCGTTTGTCGAGCGCCATCGCAAACAATGCGTTGGCGGTTTTCGACTGACCGTACGCCACCCACTTGTCGTATGGCCGGCGCAAAAAATCGATGTCGTCAAAATCCACCCCGGCGATCTGATGCCCTCGTGACGAGACCGAAACCACGCGCGCCGCACCCGCGGCAATCAGTGCCGGCCACAGCCCGCAAGTCAGGCGGTAATGACCGAGATGGTTCGTAGCGAACTGACTTTCGTGCCCATCGCCGTCTCGCGTCAGTGGCGAGGCCATGACCCCGGCGCAGTTGATCAGCAGCGAGATCGGACGGCCACTGTTGAGCATGCGTCGGCTGAAGGCTTCAACCGATGCGGGTTGCATCAAGTCCATCTCCAGTACTTCGACCCGCTTGACCTCTGCCAGGGCAGCCAGGGCCCGGACCGGATCTCGGGCGGGAACGATAACGTGCGCGCCGGCGGCAGCCAGGCTCTTCGTGGTGACCAGTCCGATTCCCGAATAACCGCCGGTGACGATCGCAATTTTGCCGGTCAGGTCAACACCTGCCATGACCTCGGCGGCGGTACTGGCGGCATTGAAGTCGGAGTGAATAGGGTTTTGAAGCGTCGGCATGAGAAATCTCCCTCGCAGGTATCGAAGTGCTCGATTCTTCACTAAGCTCGCTGGACGAAACAGCTCAAGAAACCCGGTTTTCTATCGTGATCATCCAAAATTCAGTTTCTGATCCATTGTCCGAAGTCCTGGCGCTGTCAGGACTGCGTGCCGCCTGCTCCGTGCGATTGCAGGCAGGCGGCACTTGGGCATTACAGTTCCGGCCCATCGAATTGAAATTCAATGTCGTGCGACGAGGCGAGTGCTGGTTGCGCATGGACGGCATGGCGCCTTGTCATCTAAGGGCTGGCGACTGTTTTGTCGTTGCTCGTACGCCGTTCGTTCTGGCCAGCGGGCCGGATGTGGAGGCGATAAATGCCTCCGATGTGTTTTCCCATGCGGGGGCGTCGGCAATGTTCGGCGTGGGTGACGATGTCGAGTTGCTGGGCGGCAGCGTTTCACTTGTCGGTCCTGCGGCGATGGAGTTGCTCGATGCATTGCCGCCTGCACTCATCATCCGCGCCGGGTCCGGAGGCGCATCGTCGTTTGGCTGGCTGCTGGATGAACTGGATCGTGAGTGGCAATCGAATCAAGCTGGCGCGCAAGCAATGTGCAACGATCTGCTGCGGCTGATCTTCATTCACGTGCTTCGCCATCGCATCACCGCCGCCGACGCTACTGATTTGAATTGGCTGGGAGGACTTCGAGATCCGGTCATCGCCAAGGTGTTGCGTGCCATTCATGGCGCACCCGAAAAATCTTTGAGGTTGGCTGAAATGGCGGATATGGCTTGCATGTCCCGCTCTGGCTTTACTGCATTATTCAAGACGCGCGTGGGGCAGTCGCCCGGCGAATATGTCACGCGATGGCGCATGCAAGTGGCGGCGTCGAGGTTGCGCGATGGCACGGACAACGTCGCTACCGTTGCCGCTTCGCTGGGTTATCTGTCGGATGCTGCCTTTGGAGTCGCGTTCCGCCGTGTTCACGGAAAATCGCCCGGACAATATCGACGCGAAGCACTGCGATAACCGGGTATTGAGGTGGGCCAGGCTTGCTCGCAATTTGGCCTGAGGAAGCTAGGGCGTAACGCCCTAGCAGATCGCAGAGGTCACTTTTTCTTTTTCGCCGGCTTTTCTGCCTTGTCTGATTTCTTAGCCTTGTCTGGCTTGCTATCAGCTTTTTTTGCAGATTTCTTCGGTTCGGCATCTTTTTTCTTGTCTTTCTTTTCGGAAGATTTCGAAAGAGCCGAAGCCGCAGCTGATTTCTTTGCCTTCGATGACTTTTTGTCTTTCAAATCCTTGCTGGCGTTCGAAGCATCACCTTTGCTTTTCTTCTCGTCTTTAGCCACGTTGACCACCTCTCGGAAAATGCCGGTATTGGCACATTGCCTGTGCGATTCGTCCACAAGCTAATCATTAGGCGAGCGCACCCAAAGGCGGTTCAAAATTTTTGATGCGTTGAGACAGGCTTTGGATGAAGCACCGAGATGTGAGCCCAGATGAATCTACCCCCTCGAAAACCACTCCCCACAAAAAAGCCCACTGACCGTCTCCGATCAGTGGGCTTTCTCTTATTACGCTTCTACTTACAAAGCCATATCACTGGCAGCATTAGCCTTCGGCGCTTTCGCCTTATCAGCATCAGCCGGAGCAGCAGCCGGAGCCGCTACCTGACCAATCGCTGGCGGCGGTGTCAGTTGCAGCACCTTGGCGGTGTAAGCCCACTCCTGCGCAACCTTCTCAGGGCTGCCGTTCAGCTGAGTGCCATAGCTCGGCACGATCTGATGCAGCTTTTCCTGCCAGGCAGGCGAAGCGACCTTGTCCTTGAACACTTTCTGCAGCACGGTCAGCATGATCGGAGCAGCCGTCGAGGCGCCAGGCGATGCGCCCAGCAGGCCGGCAATGGTGCCGTCTTGCGATGCAACGATCTCGGTGCCCAGCTTCAGCACGCCACCCGCTGCTTCATCACGCTTGATGATTTGCACGCGTTGGCCGGCTTGCCACAGGCGCCAGTCTTCGGCTTTGGCGTTCGGGAAGTATTCTTTCAGGGCGTTGAGGCGGTCTTCGTCAGACAGCATCAGTTGGCCGGCGAGGTACTCGACCAGCGGGTATTCCTTGATGCCGACTTTGGTCATTGGCCACACGTTATGCGTGGTGGTGGTGGTCAGCAGGTCCAGGTACGAGCCTTCCTTCAGGAACTTGGTGCTGAAGGTCGCGAATGGGCCAAACAGAATGACGCGCTTGCCGTCCAGGACACGGGTGTCCAGGTGCGGAACCGACATTGGCGGTGCGCCAACGGAGGCTTTGCCGTAGGCCTTGGCCAGGTGTTGTTCGGCCAGGGTCGGGTTTTCGGTGACGAGGAACGAGCCGCCTACCGGGAAGCCTGCGTATTCCTTGGCTTCAGGAATACCGGACTTCTGCAGCAGGTGCAGTGCACCGCCGCCCGCGCCGATGAACACGAACTTGGCGTCGGTTTCGGACTGGGTGCCGTCTTTCAGGTTTTTGTAGCTGACGCGCCAGGTGCCGTCGTCGTTCTTGGTGATGTCTTGCACTTCGCTAGACAGTTTCAAGTCGAACTTCGGTGTGGTTTGCAGGTGCGCGACGAACTGGCGGGTGATTTCGCCAAAGTTGACGTCGGTGCCGATCGGGCTCCAGGTGGCCGCGATTTTCTGGTTCGGGTCGCGCCCTTCCATCATCAGCGGAACCCACTTCTTGATCACAGCCGGGTCTTCGGAGTACTGCATGCCGGCGAACAGCGGGCTCGCTTGCAGGGCTTCGTAGCGCTTCTTCAGGAACTTGATGTTGTCATCGCCCCACACAAAGCTCATGTGCGGCGTGGAGTTGATGAACGAACGCGGGTTTTTCAGCACGCCTTGCTGAACCTGCCAGGCCCAGAACTGACGGGAGATCTGGAACGCTTCGTTGATTTCAACGGCTTTCGGGATCTGTACGTTGCCCTTGTCGTCTTCCGGGGTGTAGTTCAATTCGGCCAGGGCGGAGTGACCGGTACCGGCGTTGTTCCAGCCGTTGGAGCTCTCCAGGGCGACGCCGTCGAGGCGCTCGATCATTTCCATCGAAGTGCCAGGTTCCAGCTCGTTGAGCCAGACACCCAGGGTCGCGCTCATGATGCCGCCGCCGATCAGCAGTACATCGACTTTCTTTGCCTCTGCCGCGTGAACGGACGTGATCCCCATCGACAAAGCCAGCCCCAGCAGGGCCGTGTTCATTTTCTTAAACATCTGTAGCACCTATGATAAAACGCCATCCGCCCTTCCATTCCCGCTCACGGCCCCTTGGTTCACGACATTCAGGCAGGACGTCATGGGTGCTCGTACACAAGAATCGAAGGGTGGGCACACAAGGCCGACTGTCTGCATCGACCTCAATTTATATGTCCCTACTGAACTGACTTTTTATCATTATTGGCTTCAGCTACTTGAGCGACATTGATCCTGTCGGCACGTCTCAAGGACGGGCCAACTGAATAGGTCAAACCAAGTTGGCGCGCAGAATATCATGGCAGGACGACCACGCGCTCCCAAAAGGACTTATGAGTCTAGTCCAGACGGGGCTCGTTCGCCGCGTCCCGGCCCAAACGATTCAGCACAAACACC
The DNA here is from genome assembly GCF_029959925.1 of Pseudomonas sp. PS02303. NCBI lineage: Bacteria > Pseudomonadati > Pseudomonadota > Gammaproteobacteria > Pseudomonadales > Pseudomonadaceae > Pseudomonas > Pseudomonas sp. PS02303. The sequence continues at coordinate 45,160 of NZ_JASCOM010000004.1, read as the reverse complement.
TTGGCGTTGTGGGTCATTTGGTCCAGATGCCGGTCGCGTTGCTTTTCGGCATCGACCATCGCGCGCTTTCCGTGTTTTTGCAGCAAGTAGTTATGTATCTGCCGAACCTCTAGAGAACTGTAGATAAATGTGACATCCAACAGTCCCATCAAGCCTTCGCTGCTGTGGTCGCGGGTGTTCATCAGCACCTGCGTGCCGCGCACACCCAGCACCTGAAAACCCATCGACTCGAACCACGGCACCTTGGCCACGGTGCAGGTCAGTTCGGCGTGGGGGTAGCGGCAGATCATGTCTTGCAACATGGTCCGCGCGACGCCTCGGCGGCGATGACCCGAGTCAACGGCCATGTAGGCCACGCCGCAGGCTTCGGGATCGTCCTTGACCGGCAGGTACAGCAGAAAGCCGATGACCTTTTCAGGGTTTTCATCGTCGGTGGCGACGATCAACTCGACCGCAATGCCCTTGGACCCGCCGAGGGCTTCCAGGTACAGATGCACTTCGTAACCGACCGCGTACTGATACACGTTGTACAGCGGGTTGCTCGGCGCGATGCCGACCATGCTGATGTCGGTCAGGTTGTCGACGACCATCTGCAGGATCTGGCTGTTGATGGGCTCCGGGCACGGGGCGTCGAAGTGGGTGAGTTCGGGCATTGAAATTCTGACTCCGGGATCGCTTTACTGGGTTTCGGCGGGGCTATTGTCACAGATTGATCGCCACGCCGCTTCTGCCAGCAATTCCCGGTAGGCCTTCGGACTGGCGACCACCCTCCCCGACAACCAGGCCCGGCAGTAACTGTCCGCCTGGCCGATGATCAGCGACGGCAGCAATTCGGCCGGAAACGCGCGCAATTCATCGCGTCGGCCGGGCTCTGCCAGCCATTGGCCGAGTGTCTGGTTACGGATTTTGTTGCGAGTGGCCAGTTCTTCCTTGAACGGCCCTTTGGTGACGGCAAATCGCGCGTGGTACTGGAAACGTGCCCACTCGGGCTGGCTGTCGACCCAATCGACGTAGCTGTGGACCAGCGCGTGCACGCCCTCTTCGGTCGTCTGTGCCTCGGCGAGGTAGCTGTCGCGAAGCAGTGCCTGATCGTCCAGCGCCGTAAAAAACAACGCGGCCACCAAGCCTTCCTTGTTGCCGAAATGATGGTAGATCGCGCCGACGCTGGTATCGCATTCGGCGCGGATCATTTCGATGGTCGTGGCTTCGAGCCCTTGTTCGTTGAACAGGGCCAAGGCTTTTCTGAAGATGTCGCGCTTGAGTTCGGCTCTTCTGCCGGGGTAGCTGCGCTCGAGTAGATCTGCGGTTTCCATGCGGGATACAGGCCAGAAAATTCATGACAAGGCAGGCGGCTGCCGGTGAGAAAGCTGCGCTAGGTTGACAGATTTCCTCGCGACAGAATACTGTTCCGCAACAGAATATTATTCTGTTACGGAACATCATTCTGTAAAACCATCCCTCAGCGAGGCTTCAAAATGAGTCAGTTTCTCAGCATGTTCAACAGCGCCGGCCCGGAAGCATTCAGCAAAATGGCCTGCCAGGTGGCCCCCTACTTCAGCACCATCAAGCCGCTGATCTCGGCGTTGCGCCCCGGTCATGCCACAGTGCAGGTGCCGTTCAGCAAGGAGATCACCAACCACTTGGGCTCGGTTCATGCGATTGCGATGTGCAACGCCGCCGAACTGGCGGCAGGGACGATGACCGACGTGTCCATTCCCGCCGGTGCGCGCTGGATTCCGAAAGGGATGACGGTCGAGTATCTGGCCAAGGCCAAGAGCGATGTGACGGCGGTGGCCGATGGCGAGGCGGTGGATTGGCGGACGGAGGGCGACAAGATCGTGCCGGTGGATATTCATGATGCCGAAGGCAAGAAGGTGTTCACGGCGCGCATCACCATGAATGTGAAGCTCGCTTAAACGCCCGCCTGCCTGTAGCAGCCAGCGTCCGGCTGCTACAACAATTGCGCAACCCGCCAATCGCGTGAATGCTTTCAAGCAGGGCCAAAAAACCTTTCTACCTCCCTACTCCGAAACAGCCACTTGATTACGCCCACGCGCCTTGGCTCGATACAGCGCTTTATCCGCGTTATTCAGCAAACTTTGAAAATCGTTGTCGCCGATGTCCATCGCTGCCACACCGAGACTGGCCGATATACGGTGAACCGGTCCGGTCATCAATCCACCGATCGACTGGATAAGTTGCTCGGCGATGTTAAGGGCGACTTCAATGGAAGTATCCGGGAGCAGGATCGCGAACTCTTCACCGCCGAGCCTGCCGAAGACATCCGTGTCGCGGAAGGACCGGTTGATGATCACGCCCATTTGCCGCAACACCTGATCCCCGACCTGATGACCGTAGGTGTCATTGATGTGCTTGAAATGATCCATGTCCAGCATCACCGCGCACAACGGTAACCGGTTGTGTTGGCAGTCATGGAACAGTTGCTGGGCATGCTCGAAAAAAGCGCGGCGATTTTTCAGGCCGGTGAGTTCATCGGTCTGTGCGGCGTAAGTGGCAATGCGATGGGCGCGTTCCATTTCGCGGGTTAGCAGGAAGGCGGTTTCCAGGGCTTCGGCCAGTTTGCGTGTCGCGCTGGCCACGAATGAGGCGAACACAATCACGGCCAGCGCCATGCCGACCTGAATCGCTGACGCTTGAAACAGCAGCCAGAGCGTACACGGCAACAACACAAGGCCAATGGACGCCAGCGTCATGTATCGATACGCGGAATAACACGACACCGCGCTGACCGACATGCCGACGGCAAAAAGCATGACCAGTGCCTGGGCCAACAGGTCGTTTGCCGGCATGACCGCAAATGCACCCGCCCCCCATATCCCGGCGGACAACACCAGCGTGAACCCGTATTTCTTCTCCCAGCGTTGCGGGGTGCGCTCACTGTCCGGGCAGCGAAACCAGGCCACGAACATCAGGAGGCGCAGCAACGACGACGCTGTCAGCAGCCCTATCCAGGTGAAAATGACGGAGTGATCAAAACGCTCCCAGCACAGCCCGCACAGCATGATCGCGGCCAGAAAACTGCCGAAAATCGCAGGGAATGACTGGTGGAAAAGCTGATGCAATCGATCACTGCGCACCTGCGCTGCGATGAAAGCATCCTGGTCGTGCCGAAATCCTGGGCCACCCATTTGATCCGCCTGATCATGATGCTGCGACAAAAAAAGCGATTGTGGCATCCTGCCACCTAGGCAAACAAACAATTACGACTCGTGGGTACCCGCACATTCACGGCAATGCGCCCTTAAAGCCTCTGTGACAATCGTCAGAAAAGTAATAGCACAAAGTGAGCTATCCCTAGGCATCGAGCCAAATGACATAGCCCCGGCAACGTACAACGCGTTCGTCCTGCTACGCTTTTGAAGCCTCCCATGGAATCGGGCGATAGTGACCCATACGGATCCACTTGACTGTTGAGGTTGCGCGATGTGAGAGCCCAACTTATCAGCGCCGTCATTACCCTGACCATGATCGGAGTGACGACGTATGGGTTTATAGAATGGAACACTGGCGAACGCGCGCGCCGGGATGCAGTGTGCAAGGCAGCTCGACAGCACAAGGAAGAGGTGGAAATTCGAGCTCGAGCGATGGCTGCCGGGCTGTCTGTCGATGCTTACGCCGAAGCCGAGAAAGCCGAAGTCGGCAAATTGGTCAGTTCCCTGGATACCGCGAAGAATGATGCCGAGGTTGAAGCCGTCATAGACGCACACGCTGCCGAGTTGAAGGCGCAGGACGCCGCCACCGACGCGGAGCTGAAAAACCAGGGCAGCCAGCAATTCCTCGAACAGAAGTTCAAGGAACAGCGGATCACCACGGACATCAAGCAGGAAATTGAACGGGCCGAGAAGGCCGTGGCGGATGCTTGCCGTTAGACCCCACTGACCGCTACCGCTGCGGCGCAACCATCCGAAACCGGATAATGATGTCGTCGGAAACAACCGTGTCGCCCCATTCACCCTCGCCGATCTTGAAGTCGCTACGCTTGAGCGTTAGCTGGCCATCGAAGATCCCGATGGCCTCCTCCTCTTTCAGGAGGACCGGAACGGTCACCTCACGGGTGACACCTCTGAGCGTCAGTTTGCCGGTGATCGAATAGCGGTGGTCACCCAGCGCGTTCACGGCGGTCGATTCAAACGTCGCCTCGGGATACTTCTGCGTGTCGAACCAGGCGGGCCTTTGCAGTTCGGTGTTGGCGTCTTCGCTACCGGCATCGATGCTGCCGAGCTGGATGGTCAGCGCGGCACGGCCCTCCTCGGGGTTGTCCGTGTCGAAGTCGAGCGTGGCCTTGAACGTGTCAAACGTGCCGTACACCCGCGAGCTGAACTGGTTGTACGTAAAGGAGATCGTGCTGGCGGTTTCATTCACTTGCGTGTATTCGGCCGCTTCGGCACCTGGAGAAAAGCCGAAGGCAAGCGCAGCAGCCAGTACGGAAAACGACGGGAATCGAGAGTTCATGGGGCGCTCCAGTCGTGGCACACGCTGGCCAGACAGGTGGACTAAAGCAAAGAACCACCGTTTATTCCACCAGGCATTGAGACTTCCGACCTCCTGTCGGCAACGTGCACCAGCGCCCGATACGGCCACCTGCACAGGTGTTTAATGATTCAAGCACTCACCGCTTCGGGAGACAGGACATGAAAATCGTCGTCATCGGTGGCACCGGGCTGATCGGCAGCAAGCTCTGCCAGAACCTGCAGGATCTGGGGCATGAAGCCTTGGCGGCGTCGCCAAGCACCGGCGTCAATGTCATCAGCGGCGAGGGGCTGACGCAGGCGTTGAAAGGTGCGGACGTGGTGGTCGACGTGTCGAACTCGCCTTCGTTCGAGGACCACGCGGCGTTGCACTTCTTCGAAACCGCCGGGCACAACCTGATCGCGGCGGAGAAAATTGACGGCGTCAAACACCATGTTGCGCTGTCGGTGGTCGGCACCGAGCGGATGCTCGACAGCGGTTACTTCCGGGCGAAAATGGCCCAGGAAAAACTCATCAAGAAGTCGGGCATTCCCTACACCATTGTGCGGGCCACGCAGTTTTTCGAGTTTATCCATGCCATTGCTCACTCCGGGCGCGAGGAAGGCGACACCATTCACTTGACGTCCGCCGCGCTGCAACCGGTAGCCTCGGCCGATGTGGCGGCGGCACTGACGGACATCGCGTTGAAAGCACCGATCAATCAGACCGTCGAAGTGGCCGGCCCTGAAAACCGCCCCCTCATCGAGTTCGCGAGCGACTATTTGAAGCACACCCGGGACCCGCGCCAGACCGTCGCGGACGACACGGTCCCTTACTTCGGAGCGCCGATCAATGACCAGTCGCTGACACCAGGTGCCAATCCCATTGTCGGCGCGACCCGGTTTCAGGAGTGGCTTGAGACCCACTAGGCGACAACGCCAGATCAAATATGAGGCGTGGCCGTTGCGCTAGGCCACCGCCTCGATCAACTGCATCGGCGTCATCTTCGTGACCATCATCATCACGATCACAAACATCCCCGCAAAACCCATCACGCCCATCCAGAACCACTTCTGGTAGACCGACCGGTATTGCGCGTCGAGCCCCTCGCCCGTCTCCACCGCGCTCAACGCCATCCCGTGCAGCCGCTTCTGCAGCACCAACACCGGCAGCCACAACGACCCCACGCACAGGAAAATGATCAACGAGGTCAGAATCCATTCAGTGCTCATGGGCAGCCCGGACACTTTCATCAGCAGGTAGCCGGAGACGATCTGAATGAAGCCTGCCGGGGTGGTAATCCAGGTGTCGAAGCGCACCACCATTCTGGCGACGTGCGCGATCACTTGCGGGTTGGCTGTGCGACTGGCCGCGATCAGATAGAGATAGGAGCCCATGCCGAACCCGAACAGGAAAATCGCGGCAATGACGTGCAGGTACTTCAGGCACAGATAGAGCATGCTCAGCCCTGCTCGTCAGAAAAGCGCACGGACAGCTGCAGATTGGCGGGGTCGTTGATCGCGGCCATGTACTCGTCGACGCTGATCTCGCCCACGCAGGGACGGGCGCCGGGTGCCGGCACGTAACCCGCGACCCGTTTTGCTACCAGGGCGACAGCCGCGCAGCTCGGGATTTCAGGGCCCTTGTCATTGTGCGCCGTCAATTGCACGGTCATGGACAGCGGTTGCCCGTCAACGCCCTGCCCTTCGACGTCGATGTACATCGCACTCAAGCCATCACCGAATCGCTCAAACCACGTCCCCCAACGATGCAGCCTTGCCGCCCACGCCGCAGAGTCCCGCACCAGCCCGATTCTCAACGCCTCGGCGAGCACGTAGTTGACCACGCCACCGAGTTTCAGGCCCGAACCTGCCTTGAAACTCAAGGTATGGGCGCCGTAACGGGCCGCGAAGATATCCATGTCCGGCACATCGACATTGGACAGGACACGAGTCCCCAATTGCGGCATCTTGCGCAGGGTCAAATCCTGCCAGCCCGACACTTCGTGCACCTGGCCGTTCTTGAGCTGCTTGATTGGTTTGCCCGCATAGGCCAGCACCCCTTCGACGGTCGAGAGGCCGGGCATCTTGGCCGAGGAAGAAATGCCATGCGCAATCGAGTCGATACGTTTGAAGCGATATCGATAGTGGTCGATGAGCGCCGACGACAGCGTCGGCACCGAACTGCACCCACTGAGAACGGCCACGCCGGCCTGTTTTGCGCTCGCGTCGAGCACATCAATGCCATTGACGAAGGTGCGGCAGTCAGCCAGATCGCAGTAGTTCACGCCCGCGTCGATGCAGCTTTGCGCGACGGCATAGGATTGCCCCTGAAACGGGCCCCCGGTGTGCACGACCCACTGGATGCCCATCGCGCTCAGCGCGGAGCCGAACGCACTGCCCATGGCATCACCGCACCAACTTTCACAGACACGGCCGGACTGGGTTTTCAGTTCATTGACCTGGCGCTGCAACTTGTGTGAGTTACGACCGGAGACCACCAGCTCTACGTCTGGCATCGCAACTAAATGCCTGCAAACGATGCTGCCGAAGTTTCCGTAGCCACCGACCACCATCACCCTGAGTGTCATTCAACGCTTTCCTTAACCATTGGATCATGTAGCCAATCCGCCCGGGACCGGGCGCGGCAAAGCTTTACTGATATCGAACGGACAGGCAAGCCGCGAAGCACCGCTAGCCATAAGCGAGCATCCATTCACCGTGCCCGCTTACAGTTACGCGCCAAGATGGCGGCAAAAAAAAGCGACCTTCTCAGTGCAGGCCTATATTGCCTTGCACTAAGAAAGTCGCCACTGCCAGGCTTTAAAACAAGCCCGCCAGACTTACGCGCTGAACGGGCCTAGCACTGGCTCGCAACGGTCCGCGCAGAGAAAACGGCGTAGTCCTGTTGTTTGACTCGCTGAGTCAACACCAGCATGGTCAGGAAACCCAATGCGATCAGCACCGGATACGCCATCAACAGTTCGGAAAGCGAGTATTTCCAGGCCAACGGGCGACCGACGCCCAGCATGGCCGCGTACATCCACGACACCGCCGACAGCGAGCCGCAAAACAGCGCCAGCATCCGTGCGCTGAATCCGAGATCGAGCAAGGAGCCGGCCTTTTGCAAAGCGGGCAATACCAGGCGATGCAACAACATGCCGTTGTAGGTCAGCAACATGACAATAATAACTTTGGCTTGAAGTTTTGGGTTCATGAAGTAGTTCATACCTTTATCCAGGTAATCAATTCCCATGACAGCGATACCGGTTACCCATAACGCGATTAACGCAACCACCACCGACTTCTGCAGACTTTCCATGTGAGCATGATCATGCCCAGTGGATGTTTTCCGTTTCAATAAATCTTTAACCATTGCAATATCACTGGTCAACACCAGACCAATAGCCACGCAACACGACAATAAATGAACGTAAATAACGCCCAGCCGCAAAAATTCCATACATTCTTTGTTTTCCAACAGGCTCATAATTGTATTTATCGCCACGGTAAGTTCCCCACCTTATTCGATAGTACAGATCGGTTCTTCAACAGGGCATTTCGCTCTTCAAACCCTGTGCGATCTTACTTTTTATAAGATATGCCAAATCGTCGACCTGACACTGCTTAGCCCATTGAATTACCTGGCAATTCAATGACCGGCTTAGTTATTACCTCCTGAATTTCAGATAAAAAAATCCCCATTTGCATTCACTGCACATGAGGTTTTTTTCCACTTCTTTTTTACGACAGCATTAGCACGTCATGGTGACATGCTGAAGTATCAGAGGGCGAAGAGGCTAGAATGTTCATTTTTTGAGCAGACTACCGACAAACGGTTACTTCAGTCAAAGCAACTCATCCCGACGGTAAGTCGGCAACTTCCCGGAAAGCCGCATGATAACTGGACCGCGTAAATTAGATGAGCGCCAGATACTTCCATTGGATCCATTAGTTGTTGCATTACTTACGACAAGTGCCTGAGAGACCCGCGCTCATTTACTGTCCTCACCGCTGAAACAGTCGGACTTTTTAACGCAAGCGGACTTACGACAATGACCCGGCCGTCGTCAGTCTCCGATCACCGTCGCGAGCGGTAACCAGACGCACACTTCGAAACCCTCTTGTCGACCGGTTGCAGGAGAGACCAATTTCATACTCGCGTTGACCCCTTGGACAATGGTTTTGGCGATCGCCAGCCCTAATCCAGAACCGCTTATTTCACTGTGACCTCGCACAAAACGCTCGGTCAGGTGCTGCAACACCGACGCCGGTACCGCCGGGCCGCCATTGACTACCCGCAGTTGGGCCTGTTCGGTGAGGCTGACTTCGATCGGCTGGTCGGTGGCGCCGTACTTCAGCGCGTTCTCGATCAGGTTGCGCAACAAGATGCCAAAGGCATCCGGGTCGATGTTCGAGTACACGCTGGCCTGCCCTGGCAAATGCAATTCAATGCGCTGGCCGCTGCGCTGGTTCCACTCATCAACGCCATGGGCCAGCAACGGAATCAGGTCCTGAGGCGTTTCGGACAACAGCCCCCCGCCCTCGGCCTTGGCCAATTGCATGAGCTTTTCCGAAAGCCGCGCCAGCTCACGCAAGGCGTTTTCGATCTTCGCCGCCCGCACCCGCAACGGACCTTCGGGCGCCTCGTGGTGTAAGCGCTGGATCTGCGCCAGGGTCGCGGCCAGTGGCGTGCGCAGTTCATGGGCGCTGTTGGCGGTAAAACTGCGCTCGGCCTCCAGAGCCTTGCGCAAGCGCTCCAGCAGGTGGTTGACCGCCTCGGCCAACGGATCGATTTCTGCGGGCAGGCGAGCCACCTTGATCGGCGACAGATCCCCCACCCCACGCGCCTCGACCGCCCGACGATACGCCAACACACTGCGCAGGCTGATCCGCACGAACAACCAAGTGCCCAACAGACTGACGGGAATCAGCGCCAACAGCGGCAACAACAAGGCAAACAAAGCCTCCCGCGCGGCTTCACGGCGATGACCCAGCGGCTCGGCGATCTCAATGAACAGCGTCTCGCGTAACGCACTGGCGCCATACAAACGGTACTTTTCAGAGGTGGAAAATCCTTCGGTCGGCCGCTTACTGAAGATCTTCGGGTTGGCGTCGTGGGACTGCATCAGGATTTTGCCGCTGGCATCGCGCACCAGGTACGTCAGGTATTCGTTGTGCATTTTCAACGTCGCAACGTGCTGCGCTTCACGGGGTTCCTCCCGGTTGCTGATTTCCAGCACGGCCAGCGGCAAGATCCGTTGCGCGGTCTCTTCCAGCGCACTGTCGAACGCCTCGTTCAACTCATGTTGCACCACCAGCCAGGCGCCGACCGTCGCGCCCAGCCACAGTAAGGTCATGCCCAGGGTCAGCCCCAGGCCGAGGCGTTTTTGCAGGCTCGAAGAAGACTTCATGCGGCCGCCAACCGGTAGCCCATGCCGCGCACGGTTTCAATCAGATCGCGCCCCAGTTTTTTACGCAGACGGCTGATGTACACCTCGATGGTATTGCTCTCGATTTCGGCACCGAAGGCATACAGCCGCTCTTCGAGCTGCGACTTGGACAACAACGCGCTGGGGCGCTGCACGAACGCTTCGAACAGCGCCCATTCGCGGGCCGTCAGGTCCACGGTGGTGCCGGCACGCTGCACGGTGCGGGCGCTCATGTCGACCTGCACATCACCAAGTCTGATCTGCGGATTGGGGTTGCCGCTGTAACGTCGGGCCACCGCCGCCACACGGGCCGAGAGTTCAAACAGGTCGAACGGTTTGACCAGATAATCGTCGGCCCCGGCATTGAGGCCGGCAATGCGATCGGAAATCTGGTCCTGGGCCGTCAGGATAATCACCGGGGTCACGTCCCCCGCCGAGCGCTGCTGACGCAAGAAATCCAGCCCGCGACCGTCCGGCAGCATCAGGTCCAGCAGGATCAGGTCGTAAGGCGTGGTGCGCACGCTGTTGCGCGCATGGTCCAGGCGCTGCACCCAATCGACGGCGTGACCGTCATCGGCGATCTGTTCGCGCACCGCCTCCCCCAGCCCTGGGGCGTCCTCGACCAATAAAACCCGCATCTGGCACCTCCTGTGGTGGTTGTCGTGCCGCACCTTAATCGCCTTACCTGACGTGAATCTGAAGATTCAGCTGGTTGTCAGGAATGCACCTTAGGGTATGCCACAGACGCCGACCTCGGCAGGAGACAGATCATGAAATCAGGTTTTATTGCCCATGCCGCGCTGTTGAGTCTGCTGCTTAGCGGTTTCGCCATGGCCGACGACGACTGCAGCGACCCGGTGAGCGACTGGCAACCGCGCGAGACTTTGCGACAGCAGGTCGAGCGGCAATACGGCTGGAGCGTACAACGCATCAAGGTCGACGACGGTTGTTACGAACTCAAGGGGTTGGACCGCAAGGGCAACGCCATCGAAGCCAGCTACTCACCAGCCTCGCTGCGCCTGCGCACGCTCGAGATCCATTTCCGCGACGACGGCGATGCCAGGGATTATCTCGGCAGCCCGCTCACCGAATGACGCCTCACCCGTCGATGAGTTTTTCCTGCGATTCAGGTTGCTGTCAGCAAGCAGGTCCAGGCTCTCGACCTAACGATCACAAGGACACCCTCATGAAAAAGATCATCGCAGCCACCTGTCTCGCCGGCGCCATTGCCCTGCCGGGGTTGGCCCAGGCCCGGGAAGTAACCCTGACCACCCAGCTCAAGGACTACAGCGGCAATGATGCCTACCTGGCGATCTACGTGACCGACGCCAACGGCCAATACCAGAAAACCCTGTGGGTGGCCGGCAAGAAGGCCAAGTACTACAAGCACCTAGGCGACTGGGCCCGTGGCAGCGGGATGAACCCGAGCGAGTTCGACGGCGTCAGCGGTGCCAGTGTCGGCAGTGGGCGCACGCTCAAAGTCAGCGTCGAACTGGCAGACACCCTGATCGATGCCGGGTATCAGATCCGCATCGACAGTGCCGTCGAGGACAAACGTGACGCCCGCGCCGATGTCAGCGTGCCCCTGACGTCCAAGGGCGCAGGCCAGCCGGCGACCGGCAGCACCTATGTCGAGTCCTTTACTTACGATTTGTAGCACCTGCCCTTTCTGGAGGCTGAACATGCTTCGCCAGTCCCATTCCCTGTCCGGCCTGATCGCCGCCCTGTTGGTCATGCTGTTGGCCATCAGCGGCGCGATCCTGTCGGTCGACCCGGCGCTGGAACGCTTGCACAGCACCCCCACCGCCGCCGGGCAACTCACCGTCGGTCAATTGGCCGGGCGTGTGGCCAATCACTTTCCGGGCGTGGAGCAGATCCAGCGCACAGCGTCCGGGACGGTCATCGTCTACTACAACCAGAACGGTCAGGCCGGGGCTGAAACCGTCGACCCACTGACTGGCGAAGGCCTCGCGCCTTATGCGCCCTCCGCGTTCACGCGTTGGGTGAAAGAGCTGCACCGCTCGATGTTCCTTGGCACACCGGGCCATGGGGTGTCGGGTGTCGGCGCGTTGTTCATGCTGATGCTGTCAGTGTCCGGCGCGCTGTTGCTGGCCCGACGCCTGGGTGGCTGGCGCAACCTGCTGCGGCCACTGCGCGGCACGTTCAACCAGCGCTGGCATGCTGAAGTCGGGCGAATGGCCTTGCTCGGGCTGCTGCTGTCGGCCTTGAGCGGGCTGTATATGTCCGCCACCACCTTCGGCTTTATCGCCGACGGCAGTCAGAATGAACCCGCCTTCCCCGCCCACGTCAGTGCCGGGCCGGCCTTGCCGGTGGCGAGCCTGCAAGCCTTGCAGGCCACCGATCTGAATGACCTGCGCGAACTGGTCTACCCCAGTCCTGGCAACCCGAAGGACGTGTTTTCCCTGCGCACGGCCCAGGGCGACGGCTACGTGGATCAGGCCAGCGGCGCCTTGTTGTCCTACCAGGCCCACGACTCGATGCACAACCTCTACGAATTGATCTATCAGCTGCACACCGGTGAAGGCCTGTGGTGGCTGGGCCTGCCGCTTGGGCTCTGCGCCCTCTGTGTGCCGTTGATGAGCGTCACCGGCCTTCTGCTGTGGTGGCGCCGGCGCAAGGCGAGCCCGAACATCCGCCACAACAGCCCTGCCCACTCTGCCGACAGCGTGATTCTGGTGGGCAGTGAAAACAACAGCACCTGGGGCTTTGCCAAGACCTTGCATGACGCCTTGCACCTGGCCGGACACCGAGTGCATAGCGCGGCGATGAATCAATACGCCAACGACTACCGCAGCGCCCAACGCGTGATCATCCTCACCGCGACCCACGGTGACGGCGACGCGCCAGCCTCGGCTTCGCAGTTCATGGCGCGGCTGGCCAAAACCGGCCTCAAGCCCGGCCTGCCCTTTGCCGTGCTGGGCTTTGGTGACCGCCAGTTTGCGCAGTTCTGTCAGTTCGCCCATCAGGTGCAGGACGCGATGTTGCAAGCCGGTGGCTCGCCGTTACTGGGGCTGGAAACCGTCAACCGCCAATCCTCTCAGGAATTTGCACGTTGGGGCCACGCGCTGGGCGACGTGCTCAAACATGACCTGACACTGGTCCATGCCCCGCAGCGGCCACAGACCCATCCATTGCTGCTGACAGAGCGCATCGTCTATGGCGAACAGGTGAACGCACCGACCCACGTCTTGCGCTTCAAGGCACCCGGTGCGCTGCCGGACTTCCTGGCCGGTGACCTGGTCGGGATTGTGCCTCCGGGCAGTCCGATCCCCCGTTTTTACTCGCTGGCCAGCGGTTCGCAGGACGGCGTGCTGGAAATCTGCGTGCGCAAACACAACGGTGGCGTGTGCTCGGAATTCCTTCATGGCCTGGACATCGGAGCATCGATCGAAGCGTTTATCCAGCCCAACCCGCAATTTCGCCCGGCGTCGGGCACGCACCCGGTGATCCTGATCGGTGCCGGTACCGGCATCGGTCCATTGGCCGGTTTTATCCGCAACAACACGGCCCACCACCCGATGCACTTGTATTGGGGCGGGCGCAACCCGGCTTCGGACTTCCTCTACGAGCCGCAACTCAAGCAGTACCTGGCCGACCGGCGCCTGACGGCATTGCGCGCCGCCTTTTCTCAGGTTCAAGACCGCTGCTACGTGCAAGACCGGCTGATCGGCGATGCCCAGGCCCTGCGTCGACTGATTGAAAAAGGCGCCCAGGTGCTGGTGTGTGGCAGTCGCGAAATGGCCAAAGGCGTGATGCACGCCCTCGATGAGGTGTTGGCACCTCTCAACCTGACGGTGCTGACCCTCAAGGCACAAGGACGCTACCGTGAAGACGTCTACTGAGTTGCAGCGCTACAGCCTGAACGGCGAAACCATGGGCAGCCGCTACACCGCCCTGTTCTATGGCGGGGCCGGAATCGATACCGACGAAGTGGGTCAGCGCCTGGCGTGCGCCGTGGCCCGGGTGGATCAGCAAATGTCCACCTGGAAACCCGACTCGGACCTCAACCGCCTCAATGCCGCCCCCGAGCAGCAATGGATTTCGGTGCCCCAGAAACTGGCAACGGTGCTGTCAGCGGCACTGCGTGTCAGTCAGCAATCCGGCGGCGCCTTCGACATTGCCGTCGGTGATCTGGTGAATGCCTGGGGGTTCGGCCCCGCAGACCCGACCGTTACAGAACAGACACTCGCGACGATGCCGCCGCGCACCCGGCTGTCAGCCAGCGCCGCGTTGGTGGTCGACCCGTTACGCAATCAGGTGCGCAAACGCGCGCCGCTGCACCTTGATTTGAATGGCATCGCCAAGGGGTTTGGCGTCGATGAGTTGGCCCGTTGCCTGGAAGGTTTTGGCATCACCCGCTACCTGGTCGGCATCGATGGCGAGATGCGCGCCCGGGGCGTCAAACCCGGCGGCCAGTGCTGGACCGTGGCGGTGGAAAAGCCTGACCGGGGCGTGCGTGAAGTCATGGGTGTGATGGAACTTGGCGACGCCGCGATCGCGACCTCCGGGGACTACCGACAGTGGGTCGACGTGGCCGGTCAAGCCTATGCTCATACCATGAACCCGGCCACCGGCGCGCCGCTGTGCAACCCGCTCGCCGCCGTCACCGTGGTGGCTGCTTCGTGCATGCTCGCCGATGCCTGGGCCACGGCGCTGATGGTGCTGGGTGAAACCGAAGGGCCACGTCTGGCACAGGAACGCGGGATGGACGCGCTGTTCGTGCTGCGCGACGGCCAACAATTCAAGGAAATATCCATTGTCGGCGGCCAGTTGCAGGCGCAGATTGAAACCCGCCCGATGTGAACCGCCCAATGACAGTGAGTCGCGCTCAACCATGAAATTCATGCACAGACACACCGAATCCCACCGCAGTGATCGTATCGGCTGGCTGCGCGCCGCCGTCCTGGGGGCCAACGACGGGATTGTCTCCACCGCCAGCCTGCTGATCGGCGTCGCCGCCGCCAACGCCAGCCACGCCACGTTGCTGGTCACGGGCATGGCGGGGCTGATGGCCGGCGCCATGTCCATGGCGGCAGGCGAGTACATCTCCGTACACTCCCAGGCGGATACCGAGCGTGCCGATTTGTCCCGCGAACGGGCCGAGTTGGCCAGTGACCCGAAAGCCGAACACATCGAGCTCGCCAACATCTACATGCACCGTGGCGTATCACCCGAACTGGCGCATCAGGTGGCCGATCAATTGATGGCCCATGATGCGTTGGGTTCACACGCCCGGGACGAACTGGGTATCAGCGCCACCCTTACCGCCAAACCCTTGCAGGCCGCCCTCGCCTCCGCCGCCAGCTTTGTGGTGGGTGCCGCCCTACCCCTGGCGGTGACGTTTGTCGCGCCGGAGCACAGCGTGGTGCCCTGGATATCGGGCATGTCATTGGTGTTTCTCGGGACGCTGGGCGCCATTGCCGCCAGGGCCGGCGGCGCCAAGGTCATCACCGGTGCCTGGCGGGTGACCTTTTGGGGCGCGTTGGCCATGGCGGTTACGGCACTGGTGGGGCACTTGTTTGGCGCTGTGGTCTAGCGCGCGTCCCTCCTGCAAAAACAAAGGGCGTCCCTTGATGAAAAGGACGCCCCGACAAACTCGCTCGTCAGATTGGCATTCTGACACCACGGACCTGTTGCCCCATTGTTGATATAGCTCAATGACGCTCTGTCGTTCAGGCGTAGAAAAGACTTATCGGGCGCTCACGGTCCGTCCTGTCTAACGCCCTTCACAGAGGACTTCATCATGAACGATTTGAGTCTGCGTAATGCCATCCTGGATGAACTGGAATTCCAGCCTGAAATCAATGCTGCGAACATTGGCGTGGCCGTGGACGATGGTGTGGTGACCCTCACCGGTCACGTTTCCACCTATGCCCAGAAAATCGACGCAGAGCGCGCGGTCAAAAGCCTCAAAGGCGTACGCGCCGTCGCCGAAGAAATCCAGATCCGCCCCGAGAAAGGCGCCGGCACGGCAGATGACACCATTGCCAGTCGCGCGTTGAAAATCATCAATTGGAGTTCCGACGTGCCCGAAGGCGACATCAAAGTCGTCGTGCAACATGGGTGGGTCACCCTGGAAGGCCAAGTGGACTGGCAATACCAGAAAGAAACCGCGGAACGGGCCGTGCGCAAATTGTCCGGCGTGCTGGGCATCGACAATCAGCTCGCCCTTCGTCCCCGGGTCGACGCTGGCAATATCCAGCGCAGCATCGAAGCGGCACTCAAGCGCAATGCCGAGGTAGAAGCCGAGGGGATTCACGTCAAGGTCCAGGGCGATGTGGTGATACTCGAAGGCCGGGTCCATTTATGGCGCCAGCGTCAGGTTGCAGAACGGGCGGCCTGGTCAGTACCCGGTGTAAAAGAGGTGATCGATCACATACTGCTCGCCTGAGTCACGGCACCGGGGAGTGTGCGATCTCCCCGGGCCGCTGTATTGAGACTCAAAGGTCATTGTGGCTGGGCGCCGAGTGTCGCCATGTAACGAGCGACAGATTCGGTGTCCGCCTCAGACAGTGAATGATTCGACGACTTCATCGAGTCGTCTCGGGGACGCTGGTCCGTCTGCTGCAGCACCTTGATCTGGCGAATCGCATACTCCGCATGTTGACCTGCCACCCGGGGAATCCGGCCATTGCCCTCCCCGCCAGCACCGTGACACGAACCGCACCGAGCGACGCCGGACTCGGGAATGCCGTTGCCAAAGATGGATTCACCCCGGGCATCGGCGCTGTCGGCATCCGCCTTCATTGGACTTTGACGTGAGAAATAATCAGCCAGTTCGGTGATCTGGGTCTCGGTCAAATGATCAAACCCGCGCATGTACTGAGCCCCGGATGTATCGCTGCGCAGATGCCGCTTGAAGTCGCCCAGTTGCAGCTTCAGGTACTCTTTTCGCTGCCCGGCCAGCTTGGGAAACATCGGTGAGACGGACTCCCCCGTCAAGCCATGACACAAGGAGCAGATCTGATCCACCATGGCGACACCGGACATGGCTGACGCGTCTTGCGAGGTCTGCTCGTTGCTACTCGTGCAGCCCATCAACGTCACGATGCACATGGCAAGTAAACGATGTGATTGGCGGGGAGTACGCTTCATGTCACAGGCTTCCATGGTCTCACCCTCGATTCGACGATCAATACACGTCCGTCACACCTTGAAGGCTGTCGGAGCGACCCTCTGAATTGAGCTTAGCCAGAGGCCGCCCGTTACAGGTCAATGACAACGAACCGTTCAGCCTGATTCGAACTAAAGGCCATCGCTTCGCCTTATATCCCGTGTGCCGGGAACGCTGTCTCAAACACCATCGCTCAAGGCATTGCCCCCTTTGTTGATCAAACTCAATCATTTGTCTGAATCGAGGTGTTGGAATACCCACCAGACGATAGAGCATCTGATGGAAGACGCGCGCCAGGCCTGTGGCAGTGACCTGACTCAAGGGGATAACCGTCATGAACACCCCCTCCCACGACTCGCCGGACAGGGATGGCTCTCCTCGGCACATCGACGTGGCCACCATCGCACCGCTCCTGCGTCAATACGCAGAACCCCTGCCGACGCGGGACTCATCGACCTTTGGTGAAATGTTCGATCGCTACGCCGATGCCCGTGTCGTCATGATCGGTGAGGCCAGCCATGGCACCCGCGACTTCTATGAAACCCGGGCAGCGATCACCCAAAGGCTGATTGAACACCACGGGTTCAACATTGTGGCGGTGGAAGCCGACTGGCCGGACGCCGGCCATGTCGACCATTACGTCCGGGGCCTGGCCCGTTCGGCGTGGAAGCGTCACATTTTCAGCCGTTTTCCGACCTGGATGTGGCGCAATGCCGAGGTGAATTCATTCGTCCACTGGCTGCATCAATTCAATCACTCACTCGCCCCTGAACGTCGTGTCGAATTCCGGGGCCTCGACATTTACAGCTTGCGCAACTCCATTCATGAAGTGCTGCGCTACCTGGACCAGGTCGACCCGCAGTTGGCCCACGAAGCACGGCGGCGTTATGGCTGCCTGACGCCGTGGCAGGATGATCCGGCGCTGTACGGTCACTTCGTCGAACGCGGCGGCCTGATGCCCTGCGAACAGCCGGTGGTCGAGCAACTCAACGCCATGCTGGCCAAACAACTGGCCGGGCTCGTCCGGGATGATGAAGGGTTCTTCAATGCGGCGCAAAACGCCCGGGTGGTGCAGGCAGCGGAGCAATACTACCGCGCGATTTATCGAGGCTCGACGGCCTCGTGGAATCTGCGCGACCGGCATATGTTCGACACCCTGCAGCGGCTGCTTGAGCACCGGGGGCCCCACGCCAAAGCCGTGGTCTGGGCGCACAACTCCCATATCGGCAATGCGGCCGCCACCGAAATGGGCTGGAAGGGCCAGTTCAATATCGGTCATCTATGCCGCAGTGCCTATGGTCGCGAGGTCGTGCTGATTGGCATGAGCACCGACCGGGGCCAGGTGGCGGCGGCCGATGACTGGGACGGCGACCTGCTCATCAAGGACATCAGGCCCTCGCACCCGGACAGCTGGGAGCATCAGTTTTTCAAAGCCGGCATTCCAGCGTCGTTGACCGACTGGCGAGACCCGCGCCGCAAAGAACTGCGCCGCGTCCTGAGCAAGCCATTGCTGGAGCGGGCCATCGGCGTGATTTATCGTCCTGAAACCGAGCGTCGCAGCCATTACTTCGAGGCGGCGCTGGCCGACCAGTTTGACGCGATGATCTGGATCGAACAGACCCGCCCCGTGACCGCACTGGCGCTGCCGAAAGGCCAGGCGATCGAACCGGAGGACGAGACCTTTCCGTTTGGTTTGTGAGGCGCAGCAAGATCGATGAAAGCGGCTCCCCTGCGAGGTGCCCCTTCTTCAAATGCTCAGGCGCTTGGCCAATTCAACACTGGGCACCCACAGCGCGTTGATGCAACTGTCCTCATCCTTTTCCGTCACTGGCTCAAGAGCCAACGGATCAAGCAGGCGCCAGTTGACCATCGCCATCCGCGCAATGCCGTTTTTGTCGAGGAGCGAATTCGCCAGACATTCACACAATGACCGAGGCAGGGCTCTTGTGAGGGAATCGATGTCGGCATTCTCAAGCTCGATCTCAAAACGCGCTGTGCACCTGTCTGCCAAGTCTTGCGCCGCCTGGGAGGCGAAATGAGACACCGTAAAGTATCCCGCCGTCAGCCCCATCAGGATCGCCACCAGGAAGGTTGCCTCACGTTTCCAGGAACGGGGACCCGGCCAGCGCAAGTGCCCGAGTGCCGTCCCTCTGCCTTGGGTCACATGAACCCCGCTGCTGACGAGTTTGTTGTCTGTCATGACCGTATCTCTCGCCCATGTTTATCAAAACAATGACGCCGATCAGCAAATGCCGTTTGATCTTGATCAACTTGAGTGCAGTTGTGTCCTGTCTTCTCGTCTTGCACGGTGCCAATGCCTGCACAGCTTGCGCAGCTCGCTGAACCAGAAGACCAGGCTCGCCATTGCCAGACAAAGGCCCCACTGGCTGAGCGTCAATGCACTCGTGCCGAACGCCTTGTTGAGTGGCGCCCAGTGCACCACTGCAATCTGCAAGACCATGGCCAGGACGATGGCGCCCCAGAGCCATCGATTGGCGAACAGGCCGATAAACGCACTGGTTGATTCAGAGCGCGCGTTCAACGCGTTAAACAGCTGCGCCAAAACAAGGACGGTAAAAGCGCCCGTGCGTGCTTCCTCCAGCGACGCATCCCCCGCTATCAACCCTCCCGGCAGCATCCAGTCGACCGTTAACAAACTCGCCAATGCCATGACCAGCCCCACCTCGAACACCCCCACCCACATGCGTGTGTCGATGATTCGGTCCGAAGGCTTGCGCGGGCTGCGTGTCATGACATCCTCGCTATGCGGATCAAGGCCCATGGCGATGGCCGGTGCCGCATCCGTGACCAGGTTGATCCACAGAATCTGCGTGGCCAGCAGCGGCAGGATGATCCCGCCGTTCTCATCCACCAGGCCGATGACGCTGGCCCCCACAACGGCGAGAAACACCGTCAGCACCTCGCCCATATTGGAAGACAGCAAGTAACGAAGAAACTTGCGGATATTGTCCAGAATCCCGCGGCCTTCACGCACGGCCAATACGATGGTCGCGAAGTTATCATCGGCCAGGATCATTTTTCCCGCCTGCTTGGTCACCTCCGTTCCGGTAATGCCCATGGCAATGCCGATGTCGGCTGACTTCAGTGCCGGAGCGTCATTCACACCATCGCCGGTCATCGCCACCACATGCCCCTGCGCTTGCAGCGCATCGACAATCCGCAACTTATGCGAGGGCGCCACACGGGCATAGACCGAGGTCGACCGGACCGCCTCGGCCAGGGCCGCATCGTCCAGCTTATCCAGATCGGCCCCGGTCAACGCCCCGGCACCGGCCTGGATGATGCCCAGATCCTCGGCGATGCGCGCAGCCGTTCGCGGATGGTCACCGGTGATCATAATGATGCGGATGCCTGCCCGATGGGCTTCGGCAATGGCCGGCGCGACTTCTTCACGCGGCGGGTCACTGATGCCGACCGTACCGATGAAAACAAGGCCGGCCTCAAGGGGTTCACCGCTCGTGACCTCCTCGCCAGCGGCCAAGGGACGGTACGCCACGGAAAGCGTGCGCAATCCCACGCCCGACAACTCATTCACATCAGCCACGGCTTTTGCACGCAGGTCGTCGGTGAGTGGCACGACATCCATGCCGACCTGGACTTGTGTGCAATGCTGGAGGAGCACATCGGGCGCGCCCTTGCTGATCAACAGCCGCTCGTCGTTGTGCTCATGATCGATGACCAGGGCCGACATCATTTTTCGATCAGAGGTAAAGGGTATTTCAGCCACACGCTCGAAGCGGTTCACGCTGCGTGCCGGCGCATCGAGCTTGCGCTCCGCCACCAGAAAGGCACCCTCGGTCGGATCACCTTGAACCACCCAGGTGCCGTCTTCCTGCTGCGCCAGCACGGCATTGCCAGCCAGGCTGCCGCCGCGCAATAACAGCACGTTTTCGCTGTGCACCGGCCCCCCACTCAAGGGCAGGTCCTGGTGATGAATCTGCCCTTGCGGGGCGTAGCCGACACCGCTGACCACTCCTTTACCCGACGCAGTCATGGTTTGCTGGATGGTCATTTCGGAACGGGTCAGCGTGCCGGTCTTGTCGGTACAGATGACCGATGCAGACCCCAGGGTCTCCACTGAAGACAGTCGCTTGATGATGGCTTTGCTGCGCGCCATGCGCAGCATGCCGAAGGCGAGCACCAGTGACAGAACGGCAGGCAGCCCCTCTGGCACCGCCGCCACCGCCAGGGACACACCCAGCAGCAAAACCCGCAGCACATCGTCGACCGTCTGAATGTCAGTGAGCATCAGCACGGCCACGACGACCACCGTAGCGATCACCAGAACCGCAATGCCGAGCATCCGCCCTATGGCGCGCACTTCCTTTTGCAGAGGTGTGACCTCTTCGGGCGTGACATCCAGCAGATGAGCGATGGCCCCGACTTCAGTCGCCATACCGACCGCCGTGACCATGCCGACTCCCGTCCCCTGGGCGATGGCTGTGCCCTTGAAAATCATATTGGCGCGCTCTGCCAAAGGCACCTCGGTGCTTGAACACGCGGTATTTTTCGACACCGCTTCACTCTCTCCGGTCAGTGACGCTTCCAGCACGCGCAATTCATTGGCCTGGATGAGGCGAGCATCGGCGCCCACCGAATCGCCCTCGGATAACACCAGCAGGTCACCGATCACCAGTTGCTGACTGGGGATTCGCGTCAGGGCCCCGTCGCGGATGACGGAAGAAGAGGTCTGGGTCAGGTTGGCCAACGCCGCAACAGCTCGCTGTGAGCGGGTTTCCTGGAAAAAACCGAGCAACGCATTAGCCAGCACGATCAGCGTGATCACCAACGCATCGACCGGCCATTCCTGACGGTCCATCAGCAACCAGATGGCCAGGGTGATGCCCACCGCGACAAGCAGCAGGTACACCAGCGGATCTTGAAACTGCCGCAGAAGATAATGCCAGGCGGGCTTGACCGGTTGGGTCCGTAACTCATTGGGTCCGTCACGACTCAGACGGGCCTGGGCTTGCGCGCTGGACAAGCCCACGCGCAGATCAGCGTCCAGCTCGCGGACAAGCGTTTCGACGTCTTCGAGGTGGGGAGAAACGATACGGCGTTTACCACTCTCAACTGCGCGATTCATTTGATCCCCTTTTACAACGGAGCGTGCGCCGTTGATCCATTGATAGCGTAACGAACGCGAATGCACCGAAATGATAGGTGACGATAACCGGTTGAGTGCGTTGTGCAGCATGCCCTTAATCAGCCGCTGCATTAAACGCTTGAGCAACATCAACAAATAGCCGATCTGCATCGGGTATCTTGGCGTGACTTTGCGCCCTGAGGATTCGCCATGCCTTCTACCCCCACCGAAGTGGACGTCGCAATTATCGGCGGTGGCCAGTCCGCACTCGCCGTGGCTTACTTTCTGCGCCGAACAGGGCGTTCGTTTGTGATTATTGATGCCGAAGCCGGGCCGGGCGGCGCCTGGCGGCACGGCTGGCATTCCCTGCGACTGTTTTCACCCTCGACCTGGAGCTCCATCGCCGGCTGGATGATGCCGCCGGTCACGGACGGCTACCCAAGCCGCGACAACGTCCTCGATTACCTGCGCGAGTATGAGCAACGCTACCAATTCCCTACCGCGCGGCCCTATTGGGTGAACGCTATTGAACGCCGGGATAATCGGCTGCTCGTCAAGACCGATAGCCTTAGCTGGCTGGCCCGCACGGTGGTTAGCGCGACGGGCACTTGGCGCCATCCCTTCCTGCCTCACTACCCCGGCAGTGAAACCTTTACCGGCCAGCAAGTGCATTCGGCCCACTACGTCGACGCCAAGCCGTTTGCCGGCAAAAAAGTCCTGGTGGTGGGCGGCGGCAACTCCGGTGCCCAGATCCTCGCTGAAGTCTCGCAAGTGGCCGACGCCACCTGGGTCACGCCGCAGCCGCCACAGTTTCTCGCCGATGACGTCGATGGCCGAGTGCTGTTCGAACGCGCCACCGAACGCTGGAAAGCCCAACTCGCCGGCACCGTCATTGCACAACCGGTCGGTGGCTTGGGCGATATCGTAATGGTGCCGCCAGTCGCCGAAGCCCGGGAGCGCGGTGTATTGCACGCGGTTCGGCCGTTCCTGCGCTTTACCGACACTGGCGTGGAGTGGGCGGACGGCTCGCAAACGCCGGTCGACGCGGTGATCTGGTGCACCGGTTTCCGCCCTGCCCTCGGCTATCTGGGATCACTGGGCGTGTGCACCGCCGATGGGCGCGTGGCCGTCGAAGGCACGCATTCCATTCAAGAGCCGCGCTTGTGGCTGGTGGGCTATGGCGACTGGACCGGCGCCGCTTCCGCGACACTGATTGGCGTCACGCGCACAGCACGCAGCACCGTGGAAGAAATCGACAGATTTTTAACCGAACATTGAATCCAGGGGTGATCGCCGCGATGGGGCGATTCATCCCCCCAGGGGCCTTCGTTAATAACTCGCCGACGCCGGCAAAACTGTTTCCCCTGTCTCTGACTTAAATCAAAGACGGGCAGCCCATTCACGCCGACATTTAGAGCCAGCATTCGCACCAGCGCATTCGCGGTGAGTGCAGAGGACTTTCGTCTCGTCTCGTGGAGGCTGACATGGCTACCCAACTGCAAGGCACTCAACCGATCATCCCACCGACGGTCCCCCATCCGTTGGCGGGCAGCTTGCGAAAGGTCGAGCCCAAACGACTTTCCCTGAGTTTGCTGATCGCGCTGGTGGTCGGTTCGATGATCGGCAGCGGTATTTTCAGTCTGCCGCAGAACATGGCGGCCAGTGCCGGAGCCGGGGCGATTCTGATTGGCTGGCTGATTACCGGCGTCGGCATGTTGTCCCTGGCCCTGGTCTACCAGACCTTGTCCAACCGCCAGCCGGCCTTGGACAACGGCGTGTTTGCCTATGCCCGCGCCCTGGGCGGCGAATTCCTCGGCTTCAATTCCGCCTGGGGCTACTGGATCAGCGCCTGGATCGGCAACGTCAGTTACCTGGTGATTCTGTTCGCGGCGCTGAGTTACTTCTTCCCGCTGTTCGGTGAAGGCAATAACAAAGCGGCCATTGCCGGAGCGTCCGTGGTTCTGTGGTCGTTGCACTGGATGATCCTCAGGGGCATGCGTACCGCGGCGCGGGCCAACGCGTTGACGACGATCGCCAAAATTGTGCCGTTGCTGCTGTTTATCGGTTTGGTGATCGCGGCCTTTCAGAAAGAAACCTTCTCGGTCGACTTCTGGGGTTCGTCGGCACTGGGCAGCACGCTTGATCAAGTCAAAAGCACCATGCTGGTCACCGTGTGGGTGTTCATCGGGATCGAGGGCGCCAACGTGTTTTCCGCCCGAGCCGCAGAACGGGCCAACGTCGGTCGTGCCACGGTCATCGGTTTTGTCATCACCCTGTTGCTGCTGATCGCGGTGTCCCTGTTGTCGCTGGGCATTCTCAGACAGCCAGAACTGGCGGCGCTGAAAAACCCGTCGATGGCTGGCGTGCTTGAGGCGGCGGCCGGGCCATGGGGCGCGGTGCTGATCAGCATCGGCTTGATCATTTCGGTGGGCGGTGCCCTGCTCGCCTGGACGCTGCTGGCAGCCGAATCGGTGTTCACACCGGCCAAGGAAAACGTCATGCCGGGGACACTCGCCGTGGAGAACACCCAAGGCGTGCCGGCCCATGCGCTGTGGATCACCAACGGCTGCATTCAACTGTTCCTGTTGCTGACGCTGTATTCGAGCGCCACTTACCTCGCGCTGATTTCCCTGGCCACGTCGATGATTCTGCTGCCGTACCTGTTCAGCGGTCTGTACGCGCTGAAATTGACCTGGCAGGGCCAGACCTACGCCGGTCACAGGGGCCTGCAACTGCGCGACATGGCCATCGCCCTGGTCGCCACGCTGTATTGCACGTGGCTGCTGTATGCCGCCGGGCCTAAATACATGCTGCTCAGCGCGTTGCTTTACGCCCCCGGCTCGTTGATTTACCTGGTCACGATGAAGTCTCGCCAGGGCCAACCGCTCAGCGGCCCTGAAACCGGGCTGTTAATCATCATCTGGACGGCAGCCGCCTTTGCCGGGTGGATGCTGTGGTCCGGGACGCTGGCCTTGTAACGCAAGGGCCTGCTTAGTGTTTTCCGGGTGGAATGCAGCGAGGGATGTTCAGTCCACCCTTCAATCCCAAGAGGAGTATTGAAAATGAGCAATTCCGTGAAAAAAATGCCGATAAAGACTGAGGAAAAAGGGAATCAGCCCTCCGTCACGACAGACCTTTGGAGACCTCTGGAAAAACTCCGGCAGCAGGTCGATCAACTGTTCTCGGACTTTGGTCACGGCCGGGGGCTATCCCCCTTCAGTCGTGGGCTGTTCGATGTCGAGCCTTTATGGTCGCAGGAGTTGACGGTCCCCAGCCTGCCGGCCGTGGACATCACCGAGAAAGACAAAAGCTACGAAATCACCGCCGAACTGCCCGGCATGGATCAGAAAAACATTGAGATCAAACTGTCCAACGGCAGCCTGATCATCAAAGGGGAAAAGAAAGAAGACAAGGAGGAAAAACGCAAAGGCTATCACCTCAGTGAGCGCCATTACGGCTCCTTCGAACGGGTGTTCAGCTTGCCCAAAGGCGTCGATGCCGAGAAGATCGACGCGAGTTTCAGCAAAGGCGTGCTGAGCATCTCGCTGCCGAAAAAGCCTGACGCGATGAAAGCGGACAAAGTCGTGCCGATCAAGGGCGAGTAAGTCCCGAGCAGCCCTCGCCCCCTGGCCGGAAAACCGGCCAGGGGGCTTTTTTATCAGGACGATGAACTTGAAGATGGATCGATGGGTGTGAGCTCGACGCTGTCACGGTACTCCGGCACCGACACCGACCAGCCCAGCTCCAGGCTGATGCGCCGGCGCAAGACATCCGAGGCATTGGGCTCGCCGTGTACCACATAGGTGTGTTTCGGCGGCCGCTTGAACCCGCGCAACCACTCGATGATCTCGTCGGCGTCAGCGTGCGCCGACAGGGTTTCCATCGGCACCACCTCGGCCCGGATTGGCACCTCCTTGCCGTGGATACGCACCGAAGGCGCACCGGCGATGATCTGCGCACCGCGGGTGCCGCCGGCCTGAAAGCCCGGGATCAGCAGGGTATTGAGCGGATTGGGCGCCAGTGCCTTGAGGTGGTGCAGCACCCGTCCTCCGGTCGCCATGCCGCTGGCTGCGATGATCACTGCCGGGGTGCGTTGCTGATCCAACTCGATCGAGTCACGGGTCGCCCGCACAAAATGCGTGCCCTGGCACATGCCTTCGCAGTCCTCCAGCGACAACCGGTGCTCACTGCGAAAACGCTGATACAAGCGCGTGACATCCGTCGCCATGGGGCTGTTGAGGTAGATCGGCAGGTCCGGGATCGCGTGCTGCTGTTTGAGTCGGTACAAGTGATACATCAACAATTGCGCTCGCCCGACCGCAAACGAGGGCACCAGGGTGATGCCATGGCGCAACGCGGTGCGGGTGATGACCTCGGCCAGTTGCTTCTCCGGCGACTCTTCAGGGTGCCGACGGTCACCGTAGGTCGACTCTATGAGCAGGTAATCGGTCTGTTCGATGGTTTCCGGGGCGAACATCAACGGATCGTTCGGCCGCCCCAGGTCCCCGGAACACACCAGCGTGATGCCATCGGCGACGATTTCAACGGTCGCGGCGCCCAGGATATGCCCGGCCCCGCGCAACAGAATACTGAGCCCCGGAACAATCGTGACCCGGTGATGCAACTCAACCGGATGCAACAGCTTCAGTGCGCGTTCGGCGTCCTGCTCGGTATAAAGCGGCAAGGCCGGGGCGTGTTTGGAAAAGCCGTGTCGATTGGCGAATTCGGCCTCTTCTTCCTGCAAGCGACCACTGTCTCGCAGCAGGATTTTGACCAGTTCACAGGTGGCGGGCGTGGCATACACCGGGCCGCGATAACCATTGCGCGCCAGCACCGGCAAGTAGCCGCTGTGATCCAGATGGGCATGGGTCAGCACGATGGCCTGGAGGTCGCGAACCGGCAGCTGGAAAGGGTCCCAGTTGTGCAAGCGCAGTTGCTTGTAGCCCTGGAACAAACCGCAATCGATCAGCACATGTTGATCGCGATGCTCCAGCAAGTACTTGCTGCCCGTGACGGTGCCCGCAGCACCAAGAAATGTCATTCGCATGGCCGTCTCCTTGAACATTCATGGAAGCGCTATTGATCGCTCCTTTCGGCTCAAGGGCTGTTGATTTTTATCAACTGTGGCGCAACGGGTAGCCGTTCAGTCGAGCCAGGGGCGTGGCTTGACGAACATCAAACTGCACGGTGCGCGGTTCAATACGCTCTCGGCGGTACTGCCGATGAACCGGTCGAGCCCATGGCTATAGGCCGTCCCCAGCACCACCATGTCGAATGCGTGCCGTTTGGCGAACAGCCCGATGACTTTGTGCGGAATGCCGGTCAGCAGGTGTCGGCGTTGCCTGTCGATGCCATAGCGTTCGGCAAGCGCCTCGAAGGCCTCCTCCTGGGCATCGTTGACCGCATCTCTGAGGCTGTCATTCAGACTCAGCGTCGGCACACTCATCGTTGCGTCGCCCACCACCGACCAGCTGCTGACGTTGAGCAGTTGCAAGGTTGAGCCACAGGAGGCCGCCAGAGTCGAGGCCAGGTCGAGAATCCGGTCGTTGAGACCCTGCGTCAGTTCCTCCAGATGGGACAGATCGATGACCGCAAGAATGTTCAACGGCTTGGGATTCCTGGCCTCGGTGACCAAATGCAAATGGGACGGGCAGTCGCGCAGCAACAGCCAGTCCAGTGGCCGATGGAACGCGCGGTCGAGTGCCGGTACATGGTGGGTGTCCTTGATCACCAGGTCCGGATGGAAATCGTTGACGTACTCAAGCACGTTCGACCGGCTGGATTTGCCCCAGACCACTTCAGTGGTCACTTGCAACCCGATGCACCGCTGGAACCGGGCCTGCTGCTCCAGCCAGTGACGGTGCACTTGCAAATAGCCTTCCCGCGCCTGAGCCATCGCATCGTGGTCAAACAGTCCGGCAACCGCCAGCGCCTGCACATAGTCGAAGGCAACGATGTGCAGCAAGGCACCGGTGGCACAGGCCAGTGCATGTGCGCGGTCGAATGCCGGGGTGCGGACCATCTCGGAAGGGGCAATCAATAAGATACGTTTGATATTCAGCATCACCTACCTCGTCCTGGGATCGACCTATTGCCTTACCGCAAACCCGATTCCTGTCGGCGTTTGTGCAGCTCTACAGGCTGATGGCGGCTGGAAAGCTGTTGTTTGAGTATCAGGCGTTATCCCGTGGTGGCTCTGATCTTTGTCAACTAATGGAAGGCTTTCGGCGGGCGTCCCCATCGACTTCGGGCGCACAGAAGCATTGTTGATTTAACTCAATGATTTTTTGTCGCTCAGGCGTAGAAAACACTGACCAGACTCACGGTTGCGCCATCCCCGCCGCGGCCCCTTCTCTGAGCCACGTCCATGAAAAAAACCCACCAATGGAACCTGTCTTACTTCGCCATCGCGTTTGTCGTGCTGACCCTCGTTCAGTTTTTGTTTATCGAACGGCGTGTGGTGCAGAGCATTCCGTACAGTCAGTTCCTGCAACTGCTGAGCGAACAGAAGGTCAGCGATTTGCGGATCGAGAAAGACCAGATCAGCGGCAAGCTTCAAGAGCCCATCGACGGACGCCTGCAGTTCTCGACGGTGCGGGTCGATCCAGCACTGGCGAGCGACCTCGCGCATTCAGGTGTCGGCTTTACCGGCATCAATGAAAATACTTTCCTGAGTGGCCTGCTGGGCTGGCTGTTGCCCTTTGTGCTGATCATGGTGGTCTGGCATTTCCTGTTTCGCGGGCTGGCGGAAAAACAAGGCATGGGCGGGCTGATGAGCATTGGCAAGTCCCGCGCCAAAGTGTTCGTCCAGCGCGATACCGGGGTGACCTTCGCCGATGTCGCCGGCATCGATGAAGCCAAGGCCGAACTGGTGGAAATCGTTTCATTCCTCAAGGACAAGGCCAAATACTCACGCCTGGGTGCGCACATTCCCAAGGGTACGTTGCTGGTCGGCCCGCCCGGCACTGGCAAGACGCTGGTGGCTAAAGCGATCGCCGGTGAAGCCGGTGTGCCGTTCTTCTCGATCTCGGGGTCTGAGTTCGTCGAAATGTTCGTCGGCGTCGGCGCCGCCCGCGTGCACGACTTGTTCGAACAGGCTCGGGAAGCGGCGCCCTGTATCATTTTCATCGACGAACTGGATGCCTTGGGCAAAATGCGTGGCGTCGGTGCATTTGGCGGCAATGATGAAAAAGAACAAACCCTCAATCAATTACTTGCCGAACTGGACGGATTCGATCCGCGTGAAGGCGTCGTTCTACTCGCCGCGACCAATCGCCCGGAAATTCTCGACCCCGCCCTGCTGCGAGCGGGTCGGATCGATCGCCAGCTGCTGATTGATCGCCCAGACCGCAAAGGCCGTCAGGCCATCCTCAAGGTTCATCTTCAAAAAATCGTCGTGGAACCCACGCTGGATAGCGAGCAGATTGCCGACATCACCACGGGCTTCACGGGCGCTGACCTGGCCAATCTGGTCAACGAAGCGGCCATCGTCGCTACGCGCCGCGGCGCTGATGCGGTCAATCTTGCAGACTTCACCGCAGCGGTGGAACGCATTGTCGCCGGGGTCGAGCGCAAGAGCAGCGTGTTGCGTGCCGACGAGCGTCAGGTGGTGGCCTATCACGAGATGGGGCATGCCCTGGCCGCCAGCAGTCTGCCGGCCATGGACCCCGTGCATAAAGTCTCGATTGTGCCCCGGGCCATTGGCTCGCTGGGCTATACACTGCAACGCCCCACTGAAGATCACTTCCTCATCAGCTGCCAGATGCTCAAGGACCGGATTGCCGTGCTGATGGCCGGTCGAGCCGCAGAATTCCTTGCTTATGGCCAGATCTCCACCGGCGCAGCCGACGACCTGGCCCGCGCCACCGATATTGCTCGTCAATTGCTCACCCGGTTTGGCATGAGCGCCGAACTGGGTCTGGCGGTGCTGGAGCGAAAAACGGCCACCTACCTTGGCGACAGCATGCAGGGCGTCAGTGAGAAAGACTACTCGGAACAAACCGCCAGGGAGATCGACCTGGGCATCCGTGCCCTGCTCGACGAAGCCTACACCCGGGCCAAGGCGTTGCTGCAGAGCCGCCGCACCGATCTGGACGCCGGGGCCCGTCTCTTGCTGGAGAAAGAAACCTTGACCCCTGAAGAGTTCCCCCCGCTTCAGCCCATGAAGCCGGTCCTGACACTCCCCCTCGCCGTGACACTGCGCGATCGCTAGAGGTTCGCCATGCTGGCAGTCACGCTGATCAATACACTGGTGGTGATCATCGTCGTGGTCATCCACTACGAATGCCTGTTACGCCTGAACGACTGGCTGCCCCGCCTGAGACTCTGGAGCCGCTTCAGGATCGTCGTCGGGGTATTCGGTGCCCTGTTTGCCCACGCAACAGAAGTCTGGTGCTTCGCACTGGTCTATTACCTGATGGTGCGTTCCGGCGAATGGGGCACCTTGACGGGTAACTTCGATGGCTCATTCATGGACTGCGTGTACTTTTCCTTCACCACCTACACGACCATCGGCTTCGGCGATATTTCACCGGTGGGCAACCTCAAATACCTGACCGGCCTGCAAGCCTTGACCGGTCTGGTACTCATCACCTGGACGGCGTCCTTCCTGTTTCTTGAAATGCAGAAGTACTGGAAGCGCAAATAGCCGGCCCGAAGGCACGCAGCCCTCCCGGGGCCTCTAGACCGCAAGCACGTTGCACGGCACCTGATACAAAATGTGCTCGGTGGTGCTGCCCAGGAGCTTGTCGACGCCGGAGGACTGGACCTTGCCCATCACGATCACATCCACCTCGTGTTCGTGGGCAAATTCACTCAACGCCTTGACCGGATGGCCGGACACCAGGTGACGACGATCCGCAGGCACACCGTATTGGCCGGCGAGTTTCACGAAGGCTTGCTGCAGGTCCTTGCGCAGTGCTTTGGTCAGGTCCGCCAGGGTCAATCCATCCATGTCCGCCAGAAAGGCCGCCGAAATGTCACAGGCGTACAGCAAATGCAATTCGGCATCGCACTGGATGGCCAGGCTGTTGGCCTGCCTGATGATGCGGTCGTTCAGCGTATTGTCGGGGAATTCGGTGTCGGACACTTCCACCGCGGCCACGATCTTGCGCGGCCAGCCGTCGCCGCGCCCGCCCACCAGATACACAGGCATCGGACAGTGGCGCAACAAGTACCAATCCAGCGGGGTGAAAAAGGCGCGCTTGAGCGCAGACTCGTGCTGCACCTGCTTGATCAACAGGTCGGGCTGCATTTCCGTGACGTGATCGAGGATGTCTTGCTCCATATCCTCGGCCCAGGCCACCTCCGTGGTCGCATCGATGCCCTCGCAACGCAGCGTCTCGGCCTGCACCTGGAGCCAATCACGATGGTCTTGCAGGTAGCGCTGACGGGCCTGTTCCCGATCACCTTCCTCCAGCAGCGACAACAATTTGAACGAAGGAATGAAAGCGGCGATATGCAGGCTCGCGCCGCTGGCCCTGGCCAATGCCGCCGCGTGTTTGATCGCCGGGGAATGGCGCAGGGCCGGGTTGATGATGAGTAACAAGCGTTGATACTGGCTCATGATGTGACTCCCGTCAGGTGAACATTCGACACGCACCGCGGCGCGGCAAGACTCAGGGATTTGCCAGCGTCCATTGCCAGTTCAGCACCTCCGGCATGTCTTGTCCGTGTTCGATGAGGTAGAGCTTGTGCCGCTCCATCGTCGACCAGTAGCGCGACCGCTCGGTTTGCAGCTGATCGCGCAGCCGCGGCACCCGCTCGACAACGTCCAGCGCCAGTTGATACCGATCCAGATTGTTGATTACCGCCATGTCGAACGGGGTGGTGGTCGCGCCCTCCTCCTTGAAGCCCCGGACGTGGAAATTGTCATGATTGGTGCGTTTGTAGAGCAGGCGGTGGATCAGCGCGGGATAACCGTGGAAGGCGAAAATCACCGGTTTGTCGACGGTGAACAGCTCATCAAACGCCGAGTCCGACATCCCGTGGGGATGCTGATAGGACGGCTGCAACACCATCAAGTCGACCACATTGACCACCCTCACCCGCAAGTCCGGCACGTACTCGCGCAACAGCGTCACGGCGGCCAGGGTTTCGAGGGTCGGCACATCGCCGGCGCAGGCCATGACCACGTCGGGGTCGTCATCGTTCTGGCTGGCCCACCCCCAGCGACCAATGCCCGCCTGGCAATGGCAAATGGCGGCATCGATGTCCAGCCACTGCCATTCCGGTTGTTTGCCGGCGACGATGACGTTGATGTAATTGCAGCTCTTGAGGCAATGGTCAGCCACCGACAACAGGCAATTGGCGTCGGGCGGCAGGTAGATGCGCACCACGTCCGATTTTTTGTTCGCCACCAGATCGATGAACCCGGGGTCCTGGTGGGAGAAGCCGTTATGGTCCTGACGCCAGACATGGGAGGTCAGCAAATAATTGAGCGAAGCAATCGGTTTGCGCCACGGCACTTCGCTGGCGGTTTTCAGCCATTTGGCGTGCTGATTGACCATCGAATCGACGATATGGATGAACGCCTCGTAACAGGACAGCAGGCCATGTCGCCCGGTCAGCAGATAGCCTTCTAGCCAGCCCTCGCACACCTGTTCGCTGAGGATTTCCATGACCCGGCCATCGGCGGCCAAATGGTTGTCGTCCGCCTCCAGTGGCGCCATCCATGTCTTGGCGCTGACCTCATAGACCGCGTCCAGCCGGTTCGAGGCGGTTTCATCCGGGCCGAACAGGCGAAAGTTGTTCGAGGCCAGGCTGTTTTTCATCACGTCGCGCAAAAACGTGCCCAAGACGCGCGTGGCCTCGGCGCGCAGGCTGCCGGGAGCCTCGAGTTTCACCGCGTAGTCGGCAAATCGCGGCAGGTCCAGCGGTCGCAACAACGCGCCGCCGTTGCCATGGGGATTGGCACTCATGCGCCGATGCCCGGTCGGTGCCAGCGCCGCGATGTCGGGCAACAACGCACCATTGGCATCAAATAGCTCATCGGGACGGTAACTGTGGAGCCATTCCTCCAGTTGCCGCAGATGGATCGGTTGCTGGAAATCGGCCAAGGGCACCTGATGCGCACGGCAGGTGCCTTCGACACGATGGCCATCGACGAATTTCGGTCCGGTCCAGCCTTTGGGGGTGCGCAACACCAACATCGGCCAAAGCGGCCGCTCTGGCGCCTCCGATGACCGAGGCTGGCGTGCTTCGCGCTGAATCTCGCGGATTTTCAGCACCATCGTGTCCAGCGTCCGGGCCAGGGCCTGATGCACCTGCGCCGGCTCATCACCTTCAACGAAATACGGGTCGTAGCCATAGCCATACATCAGGGCCGACAGCTCATCCTCGCTGATTCGGGCCAGCACCGTGGGGTTCGCGATTTTGTAACCATTGAGGTGCAGGATCGGCAATACCGCCCCGTCACGCGCCGGGTTGAGAAACTTGTTGGAGTGCCAGCTCGCCGCCAGCGTGCCGGTTTCGGCTTCACCGTCGCCAATCACGCAGGCGACGATCAAATCGGGATTATCGAACGCCGCACCATAGGCGTGGGCCAGGCTGTAACCGAGTTCGCCGCCTTCATGGATCGAGCCCGGAATCTGCGCCGACACATGGCTGGAGATTCCGTAAGGCCAGGAAAACTGCCGGAAAAGACGAACCAGGCCGTTGGTGTCGCGCTCCACCGAGGGATAACACTCGGTATAGGTGCCTTCCAGATAGGTCTGAGCCACCACGGCGGGGCCGCCGTGACCAGGGCCTGCGACGAACAGCATGTTCAAGTCGTACTGTTTGATCAGCCGGTTGAGGTGCGTATAGATCAGGTTCAGCCCCGGCGTTGTGCCCCAGTGACCGAGCAAACGCGGCTTGATGTGCGCCAGGGTCAAAGGCTGGTGCAGCAGCGGGTTGTCCTTGAGGTAGATCTGCCCGACGGCCAGGTAATTGGATGCCCGCCAATAGGCGTCCAGCCCCACCAGTTGCTCATCACTGAGGAAATCGCTCATGAAGTTCTCCTTAAAAGATCCGACCGGCCGGCAATCCTTGACCAATTCTGGGAGTCTGGAACGCTCAAGACTTGATTTACATCAAGTATTACCGTCGGCGCTCAAGTTGAAGGGCGTTGAAATGCCATGAAAATCAAACCGTAAGGGACGGTTTTCCCCGTTCGTCGATTACCCCGTCAAACATTCGAATGAACCCTCCCCCCGATGGCTCACCAACTATGCTTAAACGACTCCCAGACGGCGTTCCTCTCATGCCTGAAATTCGTCCGCTGCAAGTTCATCACCTCAAGTCTGCGTGTTCCAGCTGCAGTGTGTTGGAGTTGTGTCTTCCCATTGGCATGACCGGAGAGGAGGTCGAACGGCTCGATACGCTGATCGTGCAACGCTTCAAAGTCAAAAAGGGCGCCGCGCTGTACCGCACCGGTGACCCTCTGCGTTCGCTTTACGCAGTGCGTATCGGCTCATTCAAGACCTGCGTGGTGTCCGTCGATGGCCGTGAACAAGTCACCGGGTTTCACATACCCGGCGAAATGCTCGGTCTGGATGCCATCAGTGCCGATGCGCACGCTTGCACGGCGTTTGCCCTGGAGGACAGCGAAGTCTGCCCCATTCACTTTGCGCAGCTGGAAAAACTGGCGCAAACCCTGCCGTCGTTGCAGCACAACCTCAACCGGCTGCTGAGCCGCGAAATCGTGCGCGATCACAGCATGCTGATGTTGATGGGCAACATGAACTCTGATGAGCGCCTGGCGGCTTTTCTGCTGAACCTGTCCCAACGGTTCAGCATCCGTGGCTATTCATCCAAGGAGTTCGTGCTGAAAATGCGTCGCGAAGAAATCGGCTCCTATCTTGGGCTACGCCTGGAAACCATTTGCCGGGGCATTGCGCACCTGCGGGACCAAGGGCTGGTGGAGATCGCCGGCCGCGACGTCAAGATCCAGGACATGGAAGGGCTCAAGCAGATGGTCGCCGGCTGTCATCGCCAACCTCGCTGATTTCGCCCGCCTGGAGCTTTGTCATGCGCGCCATGGTTCTGACTGTCCCCGGCCAACCGTTGCAATTGCAAGAACGTCCCATCCCGATACCTGGCCCACATCAATTGCTGCTTAAAGTGCTCGCCTGCGGCGTATGCCGCACCGACCTGCACCTGGTGGACGGTGAATTGCCGCAAGCCGTGCTGCCACGGGTACCCGGCCATGAAATCGTCG
The DNA here is from genome assembly GCF_029959925.1 of Pseudomonas sp. PS02303. Classification (NCBI taxonomy): domain Bacteria; kingdom Pseudomonadati; phylum Pseudomonadota; class Gammaproteobacteria; order Pseudomonadales; family Pseudomonadaceae; genus Pseudomonas; species Pseudomonas sp. PS02303. The sequence goes on along the minus strand of NZ_JASCOM010000004.1, from coordinate 9,819 downwards.
GCGAAGTCACGGCGGTGGGCAGCGAGGTCGCGCCCGACTGGATCGGCCGGCGGGTCGGCGTTCCGTGGCTGGGCTGGACCTGCGGTGAATGCGCGTTCTGTACTTCGGGCCGGGAAAACCTTTGCGACCACGCGCAGTTCACCGGTTGTCACCTGGACGGCGGTTATGCCGAGTACACCGTGGCCGACCAGCGTTTCTGTTTCCCCATTCCCGAGGTGCTCTCGGACCTCCAGGCCGCGCCATTGCTGTGTGCCGGGCTGATCGGCTTTCGCGCGTTGCAAATGGCCAAGGGCGCTCGGCACCTGGGCCTTTATGGCTTCGGGGCCGCCGCGCATCTGGCGATTCAGGTGGCGCGGGGCCGGGGTCAACGGGTATCGGCCTTCACTCGACCTGAGGACAGCGAAGGCCAGGCCTATGCCCGGTCACTGGGCGCCGAGTGGGCCGGTCCATCGGACCAGCCTCCGCCGCACCTGCTCGATGCCAGCCTGATTTTCGCCCCCGTCGGTGCGCTGGTGCCGCTGGCACTGGCCGTCACGGCCAAGGGCGGCTGCGTGATTTGCGCCGGTATTCACATGAGCGACATTCCCGCGTTCCCTTATCGGCTGCTGTGGGGCGAACGCAGCGTGCGCTCGGTGGCCAACCTGACCCGTGAAGACGGCACCGCGTTTTTCGAAGAACTGCAACACACGCCAGTGCATTGCGACGTCACCCGTTTTGCCCTGGAAGACGCCAACCAAGCGCTCGCCTGTTTACGGGCCGGGCAGTTCAAGGGTGCCATCGTGCTCACCCCCTGACGTTCGACCTGACGGCCAGAATGCTGCCCGGCACCGAGTACAGCGCCCGCTCGGTGTTACTGCCGATCAACCGGTCGATCCCCACTCTGTGCTCCGTGCCCATCACCACCACATCCGCCAGGTAGTGCTCGACGAATTCACTGATCACCGGCACGGGCAGGCCCATCACGAAATGCCGCCGCTCTGGCGGTACACCGTAGCGATCCGCCAGGGCGACAAAGGCCTGGTGCAAGGATTGGCGCAGTTCCTCGATTAAATCCACGTCCCAGCCACCGCTGGCCAACGGCGCATCGCCGTTGAACGCCGGTGACAAGTCGTAGGCGTAAAGCAGGTGCAGCGGAGCGTCGCATTGCAGGGCCAGGGCGTTCGCGGTCTGGATGATCGTGTCATTCAAGCCATTGATTTGCGTCGACGGGTCGAACGGGTCCACCGCCGCCACGACCCGGTGCGGCAAGCCGTAACGCGCCTGGTTGACCAAGTGCACGGGCACCGGGCACTCGCGCAGCAAGTGACAATCGAGCGGTGTGATGAACACCCGTTTGAGCAACGGTTCGAAGGTGACATCCTTGATCAGCAGATCCGGCTTGAAGTCTTCGACCGTTCGCAGAATGTCCAGCAGCGGATGGGTGGTGAACACCACCTCGACCGTTGCGTCCAGCCCCATCTCGTTGAGCCGTTCGACTTCATCGGCGGCCCAACGACGGTAGCGGCGCAAATAGCCCTGATAGCGTGCGTCGTCGATTTTGTCTTCCCACACATGCACCACCGGCGCCGGCTCGACAAAGGCCCGCACCGCCAGTTCGGCCCCGCTCGCCCTGGCCAGCGCGACGGCCCGCAACATGGCGGGGGACTGATGCAGGGTTTGGTCGGCGATCAGCAACAAACGTTGGTATTGGCCCATCACACACCTCGGCTCGACACCGGTCATCAAACGCCGGCAAGTGTCCAAGACTGCGCTCCTCGCCCCCTCCTCCCGCTTGATTTACATCAAACATGAGCCAATCAACGCCTGCCGTCGCGACTCTCTGATCCAGATCAGATTCAGGCGCCGCCAACGGCGTAGAAAGGAAGTCACCGAACGGCTCGTCATCGTGCCGCACACCTTTCAAACCGGATGGAGGAATACCCCATGCTGACTGTCAAAGACCACAATGACCGAGCCGCTGCGGCCTATGCCGCCGTCACCGGCAAATACTGGATCGAAGCGCTCAAGGACGGGCGTCATGTGCTGATCCGGCCACTGGCGGAAAAAGACCGCGAACGTGAACGCGCGTTTATCAAGCGCCTGTCGCCCGAGTCCCGGCATATGCGCTTTCTCGCACAAATCAACGAACCCGGCACGGCGATGCTCGACCAGCTGATGGACACCGATAACAAACAGCGCACGGCTTTCATTGCGCTGGTCCACGAAAATGGCCAACTGATCGAGATCGGTGTCAGCCGCTATGCCGCTACGGGGGAACATGAATGTGAATGCGCCGTGACCGTCGCCGATGAATGGATGCACCTGGGCCTGGGCACCTTGTTGATGGAGCATTTGATCAAAGCCGCGCGCAAGAACGGTTTCCGCCAGATGTATTCGGTGGACGCCGCCAGCAACACGCCGATGCGTGACCTGGCCAAAGCGCTGGGTTTCGAAACACACAACGATCCTGATGACACGCGTCAGGTCATTCACCGTCTAGCCCTGTAAAAAATCGTCCCGCGATGTTCAGGCCAACGGTTCATCGCGGGACGATCCAGCCTTCAGGATTGTAAAACCCGGCCCGGCTTGATGGCCAATACGCTGCAAGGCGCCCGATGCAACAGTTGCTCGGCCGTGGTCCCCAACAGCTTGTTCAGCCCCTTGTGCTGCACCGTTCCCATCACGATGACATCGGTGCGGTGCTCAGCAGCAAAATCACAAATGCTCGTCAGCGGCGCGCCCTCGATGAAATGGCGATTTTGCGGCGCTACCCCGTGGCGTTCGGCAATCGCCGCAAACGCTTCGTGCTGGGCGCTGCCCAGGGTTTCATAAATCCCGACGGCCAATGGCAGCGCGCCAAAGCCAATGTCCTGGGCGTACACGGCCGTCCAGTCATACACATGCACCAGCTCAAGGGTTGCACCACACACGGAGGCCAGCTTCGCTGCGGCGTCGATGATCTGGTCGTTGAACACGTGGTCCTGGTCCTCGCTGCGCAACACATCGATGATGGCCAGCACGTTGTGCGGCTTAGGGTTGACGGCGTTGGTCACCAGGTGCACCGGCACCGGGCAATCGCGCAACAACTGCCAGTCCAGCGGCGTGAAAAACACGCGCTTCAAGGCTGACTCTTCCTGCGCATCCTTGATGATCAACGCCAAGGACATCTCGTTGACGAAATGCAGGATCTCCTCATACGGATGCTGCACCCAGACCACCTCGCTGGTGACCTCGACGCCATGCTTTCTCATCAGCGCGGCTTGCTCGGCGAGCCATTCCCGATGGGTTTGCAAATACCCGTCACGGGCCAGGCTGATCTGTTCGGGGGCGAACAACCCCGCCACCGCCAGGGCCTGCAAATAATCGAAGGCGACGATGTGCAAGGGCATCTGCATGGCCAGCGACAACGCGGCGGCACGGTCGAAGGCGGGCGTGTGGGTCATGTTTTGGGGAGCGATTAACAGTAAACGCTGAGTCTGCGACATGGGGCACCTCGGCACGTGGTCGTTTCAATGGAATGAACAGGTATTCAGAGTGAGCGTTCCTGCTTCGGGCAACTTGATCTTTATCAGCTATAACGCGCGTTTTTGATGCCCGTTGCGTCCGTAAAAGTTGATTTTGATCAACAGATTCCCGGCCCCTTCCTCTTAGCCTGAATCAAGGCCTGATGCGTCCAGGGCTACATGGGAGGGGGCAATGATCGATTATGACCAGCAGGTGTTGGCAAGAGCATGGGACGCTGCGACTAACCCGGTGTTGATCACCGAGCGCACGGGATGCATCGTCTGGATCAATAATGCGTTCTGCCGCTTGAGCGGCTATTCCAAGCCGGAACTGGTGGGGAAAACCCCGCACCTGCTGTCTTCGGGTCGACAAAGTTCCACCTTCTACCGTGACCTGTGGCTGACGATTCTGGCGGGCCTGCCCTGGCAGGGCGAAATGGTCGAGCGACGCAAGGACGGCGCCAGCTGCACGGTCAATCAGATCATCACCCCCGTGCTCGACCCTCATGGCGTGGTGACGCATTTCATCGCCATCCTGCACAATTTCAAGGTCACGGATGAAGAACGCGCCAACATGCAGCAACTGGCGTTCCATGACGCCCTGACTGGATTGCCCAACCGCAGTCTGTTTCTGAACCTGCTCAATCAGGCGATCAACCACGCCACCAAACACCAGCAGCCACTGGCGTTGATGTTTATCGACCTGGACCACTTCAAATCGGTCAACGACGCGTTGGGACACGCCTGTGGCGACAAGCTGCTGGTGGCCGTCGCCGAGCGCCTGGGCCAGTCCGTGCGCAGGTCTGACGTGGTCGCTCGCTTAAGTGGCGACGAGTTCGCAATCCTGATCACGTGCATGGAACAAGCCGACCAGCTTGAAGCCCTGGCCAACAAGCTGATCGCCGCGATCGGTGAGCCGTTCATGATCGATGCGCACCGCGTCAACACGGCCATCAGCGTCGGGATCAGCCTGTTTCCTGCCAATGGCGCGAGTGTCGAAGACCTGCTCGAACAGGCTGACGGGGCCATGTACCTGGCCAAGCGAGCCGGTGGCAACGCCTGCCGCTTCAAACGACTGTCGCCCGATGACTAGATCGCAAACAGGGCCTCAGAGCAACCAGAGGCCCGCCCACATCGCCAGTGTCAGCAACACCTGGCCGGGCACCACATACACGGCGAACCGGCGCCCGCCGCTGACCCAGGCCACGACGCATTTGCTCAGGGAATTGCTGCTGACCGCGAGCAGCACAGGCGCGGCAATGACATCAAACGGCAACAACCCGGACTTGGCCAGGGCCGCAATCGAGGCCGTCGAGGCATGCGCATCGGCGAACCCGGTGAAGGCTGCCGTCAGCATCACCCCCACCTCGCCGAAGTAGTTGAGCATCATCGACGACAGAAAAGTAATACCGGTCATGGCCAGCGCGACCACCACGGCCAGCTTGAGGTTGAAGGCCCCACCGACCTTGATCGGCTGGCTGGGGCCGGCCACCGGCTTGTGAAACATCAGACCCAGGCCATAGAGCGCGGTGGCGATGGTCCCGCACAACAGCGGTCCCCACACGTGACGCAGCAGATCGGGTTCAACCGCCCCCAGGATCAGGCCGACCTGCGTGAAGGTGGCCAGGTTGGAGAAAATCGCCGCCGCGCCGAGGATCTTGATGTTGCCGGGCTCCGCGCTGACCCGATGCCCCATCGTGGCGATGGTCACAGTGCTGGAGGCAAACCCGGAGGCGATGGCACTGAGCGCATAGCCGTAACGGCTGCCGAGCGTTCGCACGGCAATATGGCCCACCGCGCCTATCGCCATCAGCAGCACGGTCAAGGCGCAAATGGTTCGCAGGTTGATCGCCGAATAGGGGCCGATGAAGCGGTCCGGCGCCAACGGCAATACCACCAGCACCGCCACCAGCAGCACCAGCGCGTCGCGCATTTCCGCCTCGGTCAATTGACTGCGCGCAAAGTGATGCAATTTCTGCCGATACGCCAGCAACCCCGCCATCGCCACACCGATGGCCGTGGCCAGCGCCGGCGCGGTAACGCACAACCCGCCCAGCACCAACACCGTGAACAAGGCCACTTCGCTGGTCACGCCGGGGTCATCGCTCAGGCTGCGCCAGTACGCCACCGTGACCAGCAACGCCACACAGGTGGCCATGATCCCCAACAGCAAGCCGCCGCCCACTTGCATCGCGCCATACCCCAGCAACGCGGTAATCGCGAACGTGCGCAAACCGGCACAGGCACGGCTGTCCCCTCGCCCCTTGTGCCGTTCGCGTTCAAGGCCGATGAGCATGCCGATCCCCAGCGCAGCCGCCGCGCCGGTCATGCCACCGAGGGTTTCATTCATTGGACTCTCAATCCGGCCAGGCCGGGGGGATCTGCATTCAGTTGACGCCAGCGTGCGCCAAACCGTTCATGCCCAGGTTGATCATGATCAACCTCTCCGAGTATGGCCCAGGCAACCAAACGTCGGCCGCCCTCGCGCCGACACGCGCAGGTTTGACAAAGATCAAGCGGCCCATCCTCACCATTGCCACTATGGACTTCAGGTAAACGCTCCAGCCAACCCTCGCGGCCACTTCAGGCCTGCGTCTGTGTGAAGACCCAAGGGAGAATTGTCATGACCGAACAAGCACGCTTCATGCTCATTGCCTCGCCCCTGATGGAAAACAGCCCCGCGTTCGACCGGGCCGCCGCGCTGGCCAAGGCGCAAGACGCGGCGCTGCACATCGTCGCGTTCGATTTCCTGGAAGGCCTGGCCACCGCCAGCCTGGTCAACCGCGACGCTCTGGAGCAGATGCGCCTGGGGTACGTCGAGCGCCACCGCCAGTGGCTGGAAGATCAGGCCCGGCCCTTGCGCAAGATCGGCGTGACCGTCACCACGGAAGTGGTCTGGGTCGAACGTCCATTGCAGGAAATCCTGATCCACCTCAAAGAGCAGCCGATGACCCTGGTGATCAAGGCGCTGCAACACGAATCGCTGCTGTCACGGATGATGTTCACGCCGCTGGACATCCACCTGCTGCGCGAATGCCCGGTGCCGCTGCATTTTGTCAGCAACGTGCAACACGCCTTGCCGCGCCGGATCGTCGCGGCCGTCGACCCGTTCCATCGCGATGGCCAATACGAAGGCTTCAATGACCGCATCCTGCATGAGGCGGTGAAGCTGGGCACGGCCTGCAACGCTCAGGTCGACGTGGTGTACGCCTATGACCTGTCGTCCATCGGCGCCGATGAGTTCGGTTTCGGCGACGCCACCAAATTCTTCTCCTCGACCAAGGCCAAAACCCTGTTCGACGCCCAAGGTGAAGCCTTCAACGCGCTGGCCGAACGCAACGGCATTCCGCCGGAACAGCGGCACATGGTGATGGGCAACCCGGCCAAAGTCCTGTCCAGTTATGCCGATGCCTACAACGTCGACGTGATCGTCATGGGCCGGGTTGGCCACCGCGGCATCGGGCGGCTGATCGGCAGCACAGTGGAACACCTGCTGTACAAAATGCCATGCAGCGTGTGGGTGGTGTCGCCGGAAGTCATCGAGGAATAAGCAACGACCGCGCGCCATCCAAAAAAATGGGCCGCCGTTTGCACGGCAGCCCATTTTTTATGGCGCGGCGCTACACCAACCGCTCGATCGCCTGATGCTTCCAGACCTTTTTGTAATACGCCGTCTGCAACACCAGCATGCCCAGGTACGCCACGGGAAAGGCCATCCACACGCCCTGCAACCCAAACTGCCCGTCCAGCACATACGCCACCGGCAACTGCACGCCGACCACGCAGAAAATCGAAATCGCCATTGGCACCAGCACCGAACCACTGGCGCGCATGATGCCGCCGACAATCGCCTGGAAGCCAAACACCAACAGGCTCCAGAGCATGATGTGCAGCAGATGCTCCGCCATCGCCCGGGTCGAATCCTCGGTGAGAAACAACCCCAGCAACCAGTGCGACAGCAAATACCCCAACACCACCAGACCACCAGTCAGGCACACATTGATCAACAGCCCCGTGCGCAAAATCGGCCCCATGCGCTCAAGCCGCCCTGCCCCGATCGCCTGAGCGCCAAGGATCGACGCGGTGATCGCAATCGACAACGCCGGAAACTGCACGTAATTGACGATCTGCGTCACCGCCCCATACGCCGCCGTCGCCTGTGAACCGTGCCGATTCACCAGCGCCAGAATCACCAACTCCGACACCGACAACACCACCATCTGCAACCCGGTCGGCAAACCGATGCGCAACACCTTGCCGAGAATCACCAGGTCCAGGCGCATCGCCGCAAACATCTCCCGATCCGGCGCCAACGGATGCCCCTTGCGAATCAGGCGCCACGCCAACCAGCCCATCGCCGACAAATTCCCCGCCAGCCCCGCATACGCTGCACTCTGAATCCCCATCATCGGCAACCCGAACCACCCCCGAATCAACGCCGGCGTCAGCGCCAACCCGATACACGTCGACACCACCAACGCAATCAACGGCGACACCGTATCGCTGACCCCGCGCAGCAGCTGAGTGAACAGCACGTAGACCAGCAGCGACGGCATGATCCACATCATCACGTGGGCGTAAGACACCGCATCGTCAATCACGTCGGCCGGTGTGCCGAGGCCTTGCAGGGCGGGCCGTGCGAAGACGCTGCCCAAAATCGCCACTACCAGTCCGATCATTGCGCCCAGGAGCAACGTGGTGCCGGCGATGGTTTTCACCAAGTGCGGCTCGCGCGCGCCCCAGGCTTGGCCGATGAGCACGCCAGCACCTGCGCCGAGGCCAATGACCAGAGCGATGAAGAAGAAGACGATGGGGAACATGCCAGACACGGCGGCCAGGGCCTGGGTGCCGAGCATTTGGCCGATGTAGATGCTGTTGATGGTTCCCGACATGGATTGGAGGAAATTGGAGAGGACCATGGGAGCGAGAAAAAGGAGGTAGGTTTTCCAGAGGGGATGCTGAGGGGCTGGGGTTTGCATTGAGGGTCCGTCTCGGGGTGGGCGCGGTTTGGGAATTCTACGCTAGGGGGCTGGGCGTCACCTGTTCGATTTCGTGGATTTGGACAGTGCGAGTAAATGTCCACTTTCGGCCAGGAGCAGACATTCGAACCGCTGACCAATACACTGCCGCGACAATCGTATTCAAAAACTTTTGAGCAAATGTTCACGCAGGAAGAAGGGTTTCAAATGAGTCTTGATCTGTACCTGGAAGCGGATAATGCACTCACAGCCCCGACATTGAGGAAAGCCTTAAACGATGCTGATGCCTGCGAAATCAACGTAGTTGGCGACAGTTTGGAAGCTACCTTTATCTCGGGACTAACGTTGAGTACCGATGGCGTAATCACGGACTCAACAATTTACTCCGAGGATACGAAGGGCATCGACTTCCGTGTTGCTATGCGTTGTACCATCAGAATCAAAGGCCCCGAGCCGGAGGGGCAGTCTGCTATGGACGATCTGGACAAAATAGCGCAATCCATCGCTCAGACGTGCTCATCCCTCTTCCTGATAAGCTTCCAGCTCGAAGAAACATTGTACTGGCGGGACACAGCGGGGCTGCACCGTCCTGATGCCAGAACCTCCAAAAACAATGACGAATCCACCTGAGCGCACTCTGTCTACTACTGGGCATTTGCTGCACATCTCGATGAAATGGCTATTAGCTGCTTTTCGCGAAGGGCCGCTTTGGATCGGTTCGGGCCTGTCTCGACCACAATAAAACGGCAAAAAAGCAGATGCTTGATTATGAAGCAGTTAAACCCAGAATATTTACTAAAAGAAAATGTACATGAAGAAGCTAAGTAATGATTTCAGTGGAGCACTCCGAACATTTGCGTACTTCATGGCAAGTGGAAGCCACTACATGCTTGAAAACGTAGAGTACCTCGACATTTATGGATCTGAGCCGAGTGCAATTGAGATGGTCTTCGCGATATTCGCGAACGTAATAGAGATGGACAGCGAAGGCAACGTGCTCAATTTCACCTACGCCCAAAGGAGAGCGACTGACTACTTAAGGTCATACTGCGACCCTTCTTTCAAAGTAACGCCGCCTCTTGAAGACTGGGAAACCGAGCTCTATGGGCCGCCCTCACTCGGACGCTAAGAAATGGCTTTAGCTCGCAGACACGGGGGACCGGAAAGGGTCGAAAGATCCAGCCGAATGGCTGCTTTTGGCCGTTTTCTGCCCCTCGTGACAGGCAGAAAACGGCCAGAAGCAGTCACTCGAACGAGGTTTTTACCTGATCGGTAGGAGGCATTAAAGACAGCTATGACACTTTCCAAAGGCGACTTCATAAAACTAACCCACGTCGATTCTACGAAGGCTGTGTATG
>NZ_JASCOM010000049.1:0-34913 GCF_029959925.1 Pseudomonas sp. PS02303 | reverse complement strand
CTACGACCGGCTCCGTACGACCGATGAGGAGAATCGCAATGCGTGACCTGATGACTGAACTCAAAGAACTGCGCCTGCACGGCATGGCCAGTGCTTGGGAAGAACTGGTATCTCAAGGAACAGCGTCTACGGCTTCATCGAAATGGCTGCTGGAACATCTGCTTCAGCAGGAACATGCGGATCGCGCGGTGCGCTCGGTGAATCATCAGATGAACATGGCAAAACTCCCCATGCACCGTGACTTAGCTGGCTTTGACTTCAGCGCTTCCAGCGCTGATGCCCGGCTGGTCAGCGATCTATCCAGCTTAGCGTTCACTGAAACCGCGCAGAATGTCGTGTTCATCGGCGGCCCTGGAACCGGGAAAACACACCTGGCCAGTGCCTTGGCTGTATCCGGAATTACGGCCCACAACAAACGCGTGCGCTTTTTCTCCACGGTGGATCTGGTCAATCTGCTGGAGCGTGAAAAGTACGATGGTAAGGCAGGCCGAATCGCCCGGGGACTGCTACGAACAGACCTGGTGATACTGGATGAGCTGGGGTATTTGCCCTTCAGTCAAAGCGGCGGTGCCCTGTTATTTCACCTGCTGTCCAAACTGTACGAACACACCAGCGTGGTCATCACCACCAACCTCAGCTTCTCGGAATGGTCGAGTGTGTTTGGCGACGCCAAAATGACTACGGCGCTGCTGGATCGGCTGACACACCACTGCCATATCGTTGAAACAGGCAACGAGTCTTACCGCCTGCAACACAGCACATTGGCTGCCCAGACAAAGATCAAAACACGCGAACGAAAGCGAAAGGACAGAAATGATATCGAGGACGATGAGCCATTTTGATCCGCACCATAAATGCCCTGCTGCATGCGGTGGGGCTTGATGCATCTTTAATCGGAACACTGCTGCTAAGCTTATCCACAATTGCTGGGACAGAAATCAGCAATCCGTCCTGGGTCAATTTTCAATCGGCAGGGTGGGTCAGTTTTCAATCAGCGCCAACAGTGATGGTTCACTCCGACCAGGGCAGCCAGTACAGCAGCTCCGATTGGCGCAGTTTTTTGAAGGCAAACAATTTGGTTGCCAGCATGAGCCGCCGAGGCAATTGTCATGACAACGCCGTGGCTGAGAGCTTCTTCAAGCTGCTGAAACGGGAACGGATCAAGCGGAAAATTTACACCACACGACAGGATGCTCGTGGTGATGTGTTCGATTACATCGAGATGTTTTACAACTCGAAGCGTCGTCATGGTTTCAACAATCAGCTGTCACCGGTAGAGTTTGAAAAGCGTTACACAGCGAGCTTGCAAGGTGTCTAAAGAATCCGGGGCGATTCATTACGCAGTGGCAAACGTGCGGCAGCGATCATGAATTTGATCCAATCGGCACGGCTCAATGGGCATGATCCATATGCTTATCTGAAGGATGTTCTCACGCGGCTGCCGACGCAGCGGGCGTGGGATATTGCAAACCTGCTACCGCACCAATGGGTGCCGCGGTAACCAGGCAAGGTGTTTGAGCAAATCTAGGTGAGCTAGAATGCCGGATGCATAGACCTCAAGGACGCGCGATGATATTGCAACACAGGCCAGTGAAGGCTGATGACATCAAAACTATCTGTAGCTTTCCCCTGAACGCTCGGGAACTGTTTTATATGTTCCCGAAAGCTCAATACCCTCTGACTGAAGCTCAGCTGTCTAATGCTATTGCTCAACGATTCGACTCGACGGTTGTCGAGACCGGGAACAGCGTCGTCGGCTTTGCTAACTTTTATCGGGCTGAAACAGGTGGGGTTTGCTGTATCGGCAATGTCATCGTTGCCCAAGAGGCACGAGGAAAGGGTGTGGCGACCTTCATCGTGGAGACGATGACAGCTCTGGCGTTCGACCGCTATGACGCCACAGAGGTGCAGATCTCGTGCTTCAATGAAAATACAGCAGGTTTGCTGCTTTATCCAAAACTGGGCTTCTTACCATTTGCTGTCGAAGAGCGAATTTCCCTGGATAATCGTAGATCAGCACTCATCCATATGGCCCGCAGCAGAGCGGCCCGACCATAACTCACATTGAAAGCCCGCTTAATGCAGCTGCTTTCAGGTATTCATTTGGTTGCTTTGGTTCAGGTACAGTCAGTGCTGAATGGGCAGCGCTGTGCAGCCTAGGGATCAATGGGTGGGATTACCGGACGCTTACAGAAATCCTCCCCAGTTGCCATACCATAAGCGACCGTTAACTTCGATCCGATACTCCGCTTAATGATCTATGGTAATTGGGCTCCATCCGCGCCATGGCTCGCGCGTGGGGCTATTTTGAACGGCCGTTCAAGATTGTTTTCCGGGTCGAACTGGCGTCGCTCGGTAAAATTCAAATGTCGACCATACACATGAAACGAAAGGCTTGTGTGTTCAGTTTCATTGATCACACTGTGAATACTCCCGCTTGGCAAAAGTAGCGCTTCTCCATCTGTGATGCATCGCTCACCCATTAGCTGCAGCTCGGCGTATCCAGGAAGTAGCGCATCGTCCAGACGCTGCCAAAACAGGTTGCGCTCGGTGCCATCGACACCTACCACCACCGCCCAGGTATCGTGGTCATGGGGCGGCACACCACGCCCGGGTAGCCAGCTATCGACCACCACGAATAATGACTGGTCAGGCTCGACGTGTAACAACGTCGTTCCATATCCCAATTCTGAGTCGGCTTCATACATTTCGGCGCTTAGCCAACTACGCATTTGCACCATTCGTTGAACCAAAGGGCCGACGAGCGAAAGCAGTTCGGCCTCATTCGCTGCGTCATGCACAATTTTCCTTAGTTCACCCACAAAACTCTGTATATCGTCTTCTTGCGATTCCATCCTCAACTTCCCCCTCAGCCGGTTTGCCTTCCATGAGTTGGCCAACTGCCTACCTCCGAAGAAGTAGGCCGCTCTCCTTAAAGTAACTTTAGTCACGAGGCTCCTTGGCCAGCGCTTTAACGAAGCCGATCATCAGCAACAGCATGAGCACCATAAACGGCAACCCCATGGCCACTGCACCGGCCTGGATACCTTTCAGCGCGGTATCTCCACCGATTACGAAAAGCGTTATGGTGACTAATGCAATCATCACTAACCAAAGTACCCGCTGTACTGGCGAAGTTTCCGGGTCACCGCCCGCGGCCAGGTTGTCGACTACTAAGGCGCCCGAGTCCATAGAAGTCACCATAAAGATTACCAACAGGATGACCACCAATCCTGAGCTTATGAGCGGGATCGGCAGCATCTGTAGGAACTGAAAGATCGCCATATTGACATCGGTTAGACCTGCCGCGAGGGTTCCACTGCCGGAGATGACTTGATCGATGGCACCCGCGCCGAACGCTGTGAACCAGGCGATAGCCACCAGGGTTGGCACCAACATCACCACGCCGACCATCTGACGGAGCGTGCGGCCTCGGGAAACACGCGCAACGAATACACCGACCAACGGACCCCACGTGCACCACCACGCCCAATAGAATACCGTCCATCCATGGAACCAGTCCTGGTCTGGACGATTGATCCAGTTACTCAGTGGCAGGAAGAACTCGACATAGTCGACGGTCGTGCTCAGCACTCCAGAAAAAAACGTCGATACCCCAATTCCAAACACAACCAATATGAATAATCCCAGCGCCAGTAACATATTGATATTGCTTAGCAACTTGACTCCTGCATCCATGCCCCGCCATAGAGAAAACCCGGCCAGTCCAGTCACGACCAAGATGAACAGCAACTGCAAACTAAAGGAGTTGGGAATGCCCAATACTTGTGAGATACCGGCAGTCGACTGCATGGCGCCAAGGCCTAAAGAGGTGGCCAAGCCGAATACGGTAAGCACCACGGTAAACACGTCGACCAACTGCCCTGGCAGCCCTCGATGTGCTTTACCAATCAATGGCTGCAGCCCCGAACTAAGGGCAAATGGGAGCCCCTTGTTAAAGGCAAAAAATCCAACCACCAACGCACTGGTCAGGTAGATGGCCCAAGGATGAAATCCCCAGTGAAAGATCGTTGCCCCCATTGCTGCATGCTCGGCCTGTGGGGTGTTCGCGAGGACATTGAGTGGCGTTTTCCACCAAGCGGTATATTGTGCGACCGGCTCAGCCACGCCCCAATACAGCAGGCCAACACCCATTCCGGCTGCAAATAGCATCGAAAACCAGGACAGTGTGCTGAACTCCGGCGTCGCCTCCTTTCCACCCAAGCGAATTTTACCAAAGGGTGAAATGGCCACGCTGGCGCAAAACAGCACGGCCAGATTGCCCATAATCATGATGAACCAGTCGCAGTTCTTGAGAATCCAGCCTTTCGCTCCCTCCAAGGACTGGCCGAAGGTTATCGGATCATGCAACGCAACCAAAACCAGCGCCAATACAATCAAGAATGAAACAGGAAAAATAACCCGGTGAACATTAAATCCTAATATGCGGGTATTGAACGATCGAGAACAGGATTCTTCATCGACAACTAATTCTTTCATGCTAAGGGCCTCTCTATTATTTTTGTATTTACAGCTAACATCGAATAACCGCCCATTGGGCGTAACGTTATCCAGACCGGAATGCACGGCAACGCATTGGAAATGATGTTCAAACAGGAAGCGGTGTACGACAAATCATTTTATCTGCGCGACTAATGACTATTTCTCATGAGTACTATCGTACCAAGCTGGGATGTGCATATAACTGCCACCACCTGAGATGAACGATTACAACCAGTCCTCCTGCCACGGATAATTTGAAAGCGCCTCGCAACCGTTGTGGGTAATTAAAACTTGCTGCTCAAGTTTAATACCTTCCTTACCTCCACGTTTGCCCATATAACTTTCCACGCAAATAACCATATTCTCTTCAAAAACACCGTCATAACCACTGGTCTCCCAATCAGCACCTTTATGCGCCAGTGCCGGATATTCGTCGGCCAGACCCACACCATGCACAACACAGCAGTAACGGTTGTGCTGATAAGGTTGTGGAATATCCCAGGATCGCTGAACGAACTCGTGATGGCTCAGGCCAGGGCGCAAGAGCGCCATGTTGTGGTGGATCTGTTCATGGGCCAGCGCATACAGCTTGCGCTGCTCGGCCGTAGGGGCAACGTGACCGACGGTCCAAGCTCGCGAGATATCCGCGCAATAGCCATAGGGACCGATCAGATCCGTGTCGAAGGAAATGATTTCACCTTCCTGCATCACCCGATTGCTTGACTCCTGCATCCACGGGTTGGTTCTAGGTCCGGAAGCGAGCAGGCGGGTTTCGATCCACTCTCCACCGTGGCGGATATTCTCGTAGTGAAGCCAGGCCCACAGTTGGTTCTCGGTCATGCCTGGACGCTGCTCATCATGCATGCGCTGAATGCCTTTCTCGCACACCTCGATGGTCCAGCGCATCAGCTCCAGTTCGGCGGCTGATTTGATCTTGCGCGCCTCCTCCATCAGACTGTGCCCCTCGACCAGGCTCAACCCCTCAGCTTGGAGTAGCTCAAGCCCTTCGAAGTCTGCCTTATCCACGGCCAGGCGCGCGTTGGCACCAGCGTGTTCACCCATCACATCGACAATTTCTCGGGCCCAAATGGCAGCCTTCTCGGATATGCGCGAACCGGCACCGAAATAACTCCAACTGACCGCTTCGCGCACTTCATCGATCAGACTGATCCCCTCATGCAGGTGTTCGCAATTGTGGAACTCCCACAGGATCACGGGCCCATTGGCAAACACCAACGCGTAACGAGCGAAGTTGTGCAAGGTCCACACCTGCATGTTCGAGGTGTCAGTGGCATAGCGGATATTGACCGGATCATAGAGCAGGATGGCGGCACAATCGCGCGCCAGTAACTGATCGCGCACCCGCTGCAGGCGGTAGGTACGCGCCGATTGCAGCGTTTCCAGCGTGACCGGGTTGTGCAAGGGTTGCGTGGAGTCATTGCCCGTAGGGTACTTATTTTTATTTTCGAACATGCTTTCGATTCCGTTAATCAAAATAGGAGAAAGGAACGTCACCATTTGGCGTCATGGACGATTCAGCGCGGTGGCGATCTCAGTCTCGTTGATCACTCTGTCGCACTGCGAGCTCTGGGCGTTTACGCCGACCGACTCGACAACCGCCACCAGACTGGAACTGGCCAGACCATTGGGCGTTGACGGGTGATGAAGGGGAGCATCGTCTTGCAAATGCTCACCGGTGACCTTGCCCTGCCCTACAAACACGACAAGCAGCGCAGCGCAGGCAGCGAAGAAGAAATAAAGACTCGATGCGCCGAAGTGCTCCATCAGTGAACCGGCCAGCAGCGGACCGATGCCGGCCCCCACACCAAACGCCACCAACAACACGCGGGCCAATGAAACACGCAATTGCGGCTCAATATTGTCGTTGGCCAGTGCCACACCGAGCGGATACAGGCAAAACTGCAAAAAGCCTATCCCCGCACCGAACAGCATCAGGGTGTTGAACGAAGGGCTTTGACAAAAAAACAGCGGCAGCGTGAGGAGCACCAGCAGCACTGCCACAGCGCGAATCAAGCTGGCACGTGGCAATCGATCCGAAAGCCAGCCCAAGGGCAGCTGGGCCAGTAATCCGGCCCCAATCACCAAGGCCATGAACTGACCAATTTCGACCGTATCGAGTCCCTGCTGACTGGCATAGATCGAGGCCAGACCGTAAAAGCCCCCCGTCATCATGCCCGACACCACCAGGGTCACTAACGACTGCGGTATTCGACGCAGGAACAATTTAACGTCGACAGGCGCCGCAAGGATGGGCGTCGGATGCGGGCAGCGGGTCAACGCGACCGGCACCAGGCTCAACGCAAAAGCGATGGCCACGCCAAGCAACGCATGGACTCCCAGGTCGCCATTGAGACTCAGCGCCAGCTGGCCAAGCATCATGCCAACGTAGCTGGCAACCATATAGAGGGCCAGCACGCTGCCGCGCCGTTCCCTCCGAGCCTGATCGTTGAGCCAACTTTCCAACACCATGAACTGACACATCATGGCCACCCCCACCAGCGCTCGCAGCAGCAGCCAAAATGGCAAGGCACTACTGAATTCATGAGCCAGAGCTGCGGCGGCGATCCCGCCGGCGCAGGTGACGTAGCTGCGAATGTGCCCGACCCGCTCAATCAGGTAGTGCCCAACCTTGCCTCCCAACACCATGCCCAAGGCGTTGGCTGCCATCAATGCACCGCTCCACGTCTCGGCCTCCCCCCCCGCGTTCAGGCGCAGCGCCAGGTAGGTCATCAACAAGGTTGAACCCAACTGCATCAGTAAGCTGCTCAGATACAGGGCGCCGAACGCCTTCGTCAGTCCAAGCACTGAGCAGCCTCGTCAATGATGTGTGCGTGAAATTGCAAGCTGCAACGTTGCCGCCCCATGACATCGCTCTTTACATTCTGCATTGCTCTGCGCTCCCGACTCAGGATAAACCGTGCCGCTGTTTCCAGTCGCCAGGCTGAACCACATACCCGAACAACGCATGGCCGCCATAGACCAGTTCGGTGCCTTCGGGAATCCACAGCAACTGTCCCGGTTCAACCCGGTACAGCTCACCGTTGGCCTGCAATTCGAAGCAGCCTTCGATGACGAAGATCACCTCGTCATACAGCAGGGTCCACGCCACTTCAGCGCCCTCCCAACGGGCAAAGCCGACCCCGATATTTGGCGATATTTCATTGCTGATCGCACGGGCGACATAAGCGGCACCGGGGGGACCACCACGCTGCGTGAAATCCAAATCATGATGATCGACGCGCAGCACTGGGCCTTTTCCAGTAAAAACCCTACTCATAGCTCACTCCGACTGTTCCAGGCCGCCAGTCGGATACGTGAACGCACACCAAGGCCGAGGAAGGGTTCCGGCGGATTGAGTGAAGGCATGCCCGTCACGGCCTGAATGTCACGCAGTTGCGCCGAATCGGCACCAACGGCAAGGTCTGCGAGCAAGGTGCCTGAAATGGTGCCCCAGGCCGCGCCGACGCCGTTGTCGCACGCCGAGGCATAGACACCTTTCTCCAGTTCGCCAAAGAAGTTGGTGAAGTTGCGCGAGATGGCGTAGACGCCCCCCCAGGTATGACTGAAAGGGACTTCGGCGAGTTGCGGAAAACGCGCCAGGAACGCTTTTCGGTGATCCTTGCGCACACTGGCGCGCATGGCATCGTTGGTGCTTTGGCCGTACTTGGGAACATGCTTGTAGGTATTGCGGATGATCAAGCGACGATCCTGAGTCATACGCACCGTGGTACCGGCGTGGTCTGCCGGGGTCAGACCCCAATCGAATTGACCGCCATAGACCGCCAACTCGGCATCGGTCAGTGGGCGAGTCCAACTGGCAAAGGTCATCACCGGCAACAGACGATTACGCAGGAAACCGAACTCTTGAGTGAAGATGCTGGTGCCAAGCAATAACTGCGCGGTGCGAATCCGGCCCTGAGCACCATGTAAAATCCATCCGCCTTGGCCGTCTCGCTCCAAGCGCTGGATCGGTGATTCCTCAAGCAGCTCGACATTACTCGGCAGTGAGCGGCCCAGGCCATTGACCAGCGCTGCCGGCTGCATCAAGTAGCAACCAGGGGTGTAGATCGCACCACTGTAATGGCTGCTGCCAACCACCTGAGCCAACTCCGCGCGTTCGACCCGACGGAACGGCTCACCGAGCTCGCTCATCAAGTGTTCGAAATGATCCAGATAAGCCAGTCCGCGAGGACCTACTGCGCCTTGATACTTGCCGGCATGGGACCATTGGCAATCGATTCCATGGGTTTGAATCAATCCCTGCAACTGGGCGATGGCAGCGCGATTGAGTGCGAGCAAACGCTGTTTGTGCGCCGGGTCCGGATGTTCCAATGCAAATTTGTGTGGCAGGTCGATGACAAAACCCGAGTTGCGTCCAGAGGCACCATAAGCGACGCGCTGGGCATCGACCAGCAGGATTCGGGCCTCAGGACAGAGCTCAGCCAATCGGCGGGCCGCGGCCAAGCCAGCGAAGCCAGCGCCGATCACGGTGTAGTCGGCGCGCTGTTCACCCTCCAACCGCGTGCAAGGTGGTTGCTCAGGCAAGGCGGCATACCAGCCACAGCTGGCATCGTCATAGGGAAGGTTGATTGTATTTTTCATGGTGCAGCCCTCAGGCCATGGCCCGTTGAGCGTTCTGACAGGACTGCAGCAATGTATTGCGCTGCAATTGTGCTTGGCGACCGAGCAGGACAAACCCGCAAAGTGCCCCCTCGATGTCGTAATAACTGGCGCTTAGGCCATCGGCAGTCGGCGTGCATTGCCACTCCCCGGCGACGCCGACGGCAGGTGGAAGCAGGCACAGTGGCGCCGCCGGGGTCTTCACGGTGACTGGCATCAATGGATAGCTGACGTTGGTAGGCTGGCCGAGCAAGGTCTTGCACAGTGCCTGAATACCTTGGTTGATGGGTGCCAAGTACGGGAGCAATTGGCCGTCGATTTCGATGCAGTCGCCCAGGGCATAAATGCCCGGTTGCGAAGTCTGCAGTTGGGCGTCCACTTGAATGCCGCGACCAACGACGACCCCGGCGGTCTCGGCCAGGCTCAGGTTGGGACGCAAACCCACGGCGGACAACACCAGGTCGGCTTCAAGGCTTTGGCCATCGGCCAGGGTCAGGTGATAGCCGTCTTCAGTCTGCTCAATACGTTTCAGGGTGTTCTCCAGATACCAGCTCACCCCCAGCTCGCTCAAGGCGAATTGCAGCCGCCGTCCGGCCAGCGCCGGCAGCAGACGCTCCATCGGCCAATGGCCGAGGCCAATGACGCTGACGGCAAAGCCACTGCCTGCCAAGTCGTTGGCGAACTCACAGCCGATCAGGCCGTCACCCAGGATTGCCACTCGCCGCACGCCCACCAGGCGTTCACGCAAGCGCTGGTAATCGTGCAGATTGTTGACACTGAGTAATGCCGCAGTCTCACCCTCGATCGGCAATCGGATGCTCTGCGCACCGCTGGCCAGTACCAATTGGCCATACTCCATCTCACCGAAATTGGTGTGCAGGCGCTGCCTCGCGCTGTCGATACGCGTCACCGTACAGTGCGGATAGACGCGGATATTCAAGCGCTTTTCGATCGCCAGCGGCGCCTCACCGGACAATGCCTCAGCGCTCTTGCCCTGTGCCAGGCCAATGGACAGCGCTGGCTTGGAATACAAGTGGCCAGACTCTTGAGTCAGCACGCGGATCTCGACCTTGGGGTCGACCTTGCGCAACGCCTGGGCCAGACCGTAACCGGCATAGCCACTGCCGATGATGACGATCGGCTGACGTGGCAGTGTGGCCGGTGGCGGCGATTGCAGCTGCACTGCAGGCACTACCGGCGCACTGACGGCAGCGGTCACCGGTTCACTGATATCCAACATCTCGAAATCGCTTTTGCCGACGCCACACTCGGGGCATTTCCAGTCTTCTGGCACATCCTCCCAACGCGTGCCAGCGATGATGCCGTCCTGCGGCCAACCGAGGGCCTCGTCGTAGATCAGCCCACAGACCACACAAAGCCAAGTCTTGAACATGTTGCTCACTCCCCCGCTACGCGGATCGCCACGTTCTTGGTACGCACGTAGCTATACAAGGCCTCCTGCCCTTTTTCCCGGCCAAAACCGGACAGGCCGACACCGCCAAACGGGGTTTCAATTCCACCGGCATACCACTCGTTCACAAACACTTGGCCAGCTTTCAGGCGACGGGTGCAGCGCATGGCGCGACTGATGTCCTGGGTGAACACACCCGCGACCAGGCCAAAAGCGGTTCCATTGGCGATCGCGATCGCCTCTTCTTCGCTGTCGAACGGGATCACCGCCAACACAGGACCGAAGACCTCTTCCTGGGCGATGCACATATCGGGGCTCACGTCGCGGAACACGGTCGGTCGCATAAAATACCCGGCACGGTCACTGAACCCCTCACCGCCAGTGGCCGCTACTGCGCCCTCTGCAATGGCGCGCCGACACAAAGCTTCGATGCCTGCCAGTTGCCCGGCACTGACCACTGGTGTGAGGTCGGGGTTGTCGTGGCCGACGCCCACGCTGAGACCTTCGGCCAAGGCGACAACAGACTCGACGACCTCTTCATAAATTTCACGCTGCACCAGCAGGCGCGACATGGCAGAGCACACCTGTCCGGCGTTGAAGAAAATACCGCCCTTGACGCTGGCAAGCAGTTGTTCGCGATCCGCATCGGCGAAAGCAATCGCGGCCGACTTGCCACCCAACTCCATAACGCTGGGGATGGCATGTTCGGCGGCATCGCGCAGAATCGATTGACCGGTCGGCACTGAGCCGGTGAAGACAATCTGATCGACATCACGATGGCCAACCAGGTGCGCGCCAACCTCACGGCCACGACCGCAAATCAGGTTGACCGCGCCCTTAGGCAACCCGGCCTTGGCAACAGCGCGGATCAGCACGCACATCCCCAAAGGCGACAGCTCGGGCGATTTGATCACCACCGCATTGCCAGCCGCCAACGCCGGTGCAAGCGAGCGGGCACAGATCGAAACCGGGAAGTTCCACGGTACGATTTGCGCGGACACGCCCATCGGGTCATACAGGGTGAAATCCATGTAGCCATTGCCCAATGGAATCGAAGTGCCTTCGATCTTGTCAGCCATGCCTGCGTAGTATTCGAAGTAGCGTGCAGCCTCGACGAACTCATCTTTGGCATCGTTGAGGCTCTTGCCGTTTTCCTGGCACAACACCCAGGCGCCCTCTTCGGCCACGGCGCGGATTTCTTCGGCAATGCGCAGCAACCAAGTGACCCGCTGCGCCGGACGAACGCGGGTCAACTGACCGCTGTCGGCGCAACGACGAGCCGCCCGCACGGCATGCTCGGCATCATCGACAGTAGCCTGGGCGATAGTCGCCAGTGGCTGGCCGGTGCCTGGATTGTTCACCGACAGCTGCTGCGGGCTATCAAGCCATTCACCATCGATGTAATTGAGCCAATGGGATGCTATTGAATACATGCTCATTTCCTCAGGCGTCCGGTACGGTGGCTAGCAACTGACGCGCAGCCCACTGATGGAAAAAGTGCGTTGGAACGTCCATCTCTGGCGAGAAGGCACCACCTTTGTAACCAGGGGAGTGACGGCCTTTCTGCATGCCTTCGACCGAACTGATGTCTTCGGCAAATACCACTTTCCAGGATTCCAGAATGGCGTTACGGCAGGCGGCGTATTCATCACCCAGAGCCTCGTCCCCAACATAGAACAGGCGCAGGTGTTCAATGGTGCGACCCGGTGCTACGGGCTCCAATTGCATGGCGAACGCATGATCGGCCTGGATGCCGAGTAGTACGTTGGGGAAGAAAGCTACGTATTCGGCATTGCGCAGGCGGTCTTGTGGCCAGCTTGGAAATTTGGGCAAGTGCGTACCGGCCACATCGGACAGGTTGTAGGCATAGCTGCCTTGACCAGCGAAATGCTCGTCAAACAGGATGTTGTAGTGATCCTCCAGGCGCGAATACGAGTTCAGGCTCGGGTGCACCCACGGCAGGTGATAGGCTTCGCAGTAGTTCTCGACGGCCAACTTCCAATTGCAGTTGATATCCAATGTGGTCGCGTCATGACCCGGACGGCGGCGCAGCTGACTCATACCGTCCTCGCCAAGGAACTGCGTCCAGCGCGCGGTCAAGGGAGCAAGCATTTCTTCGAGCGGCTGTGCGTCACCCGACAGATTGATGAACACCATGTCCATCCAGATGGCGCTGTTGATTGCTTTCAAACCGTGCTTTTCGCAAGCAAAACGCTCGTCCTTGTGCTTATCAATACCGCCGACATGCGGAGTGCCACGCAAGGCACCATTGAGGTCATAAGTCCAGGAGTGGTAGGGACAACGAATAACGCCCTGTACTTCACCTTCTTCCTGCACCAGCTTCATGCCGCGGTGGCTGCAGACGTTATGGAAGACCTGCACCAGACCTTCGCGGTTGCGCATCAGCAGCAATGGCAGCCCCATGAAGTCGACAGGCTTGACCGAGCCGTTCTTGGTCAGGTCGCTGGCGAACCCGACACACGCCCAGGTCTTACCCATCACCTGGTCGCGTTCCAATTCGAAGTAGTGATGATTGGTATAGAACTCGTTGCTCAACCCGGTGGCTTGATGAATCGGGTTAAGTACAGTTTCCAGATGATGCACAGGAATTTGTTGCAAGGCGGTATTGCTCATTATTGTTTTCCCCTGCTGGGCACGGTGTGAAATGTTCGGCAGGCTCACTGGCCATCGTCCGTTGGCAGTGAGTTTCGAGAAATAGAGCATTGTTCGACAAACGATATTTACGTCACCATTTATGACTTTTAATCATCAATTCAAACACGCCAGATTCATGCATCAGAGCGACACACGGGCTTTCAAAAGATCGTCGATCAACGCTTTTAGGCAGTGGGAATGGAGCAAATTTTGATGATGCCTAAAGAGGGGGGAGGCAGTGGAGCCATAGTGCAACCGTGCCGCAGGCTGCCCACCTGCGGCATGTTTTATTTAAGAACGGTATCTACTCGCTGGAACCGAATTCTGAGTCACTGAGCGTCGTCGGTAACTGTTCGATCAACCAGGTGCGAAAATATTTAACACTTTGCCGCATCCTCCCCTGGCCCTTCGGCTCTAGCAGGCAGAATTGTGCGTCTGAACTCAATACTGTATCGATCGGCCGCACCAAAGCACCGGTTTGCAGGTGATTGTCGACCAGGTTCGACCAAGCCAAAGCGATACCCTGCCCACTGAGTGCCGATTGGATCAGCATGGAGTAACTGTTGATATTGATCCGGCGCCTTGGCTCAATGCTCTTTAGCCCGAGACGCTGGAACCACTCAGTCCAACCAATCCAGTCACGCTGCGGATCTTCTAACCATAACCAGGTGCAATCAGCCAATTGCTCAGGCGTTTTCAGCTCAGGGTATTTTGACAGGTAGCCCGGGCTGCAGACCGGGAACACCTCTTCTGAAAACAGTGGCGTTACCTGCATGTCTTGCGGTGGGGTTCGGCAGTAGTACAACGCCAAGTCACAATCGAGTCGTGAGAAGTCCTTTACTTGATCGTAGGCGATAATGCGCAGATCAATGTCTTCGTTATTGCTCTGAAACTCAGACACCTTGGGTAGCAACCAGAGTGAAGCCATCGCGGAACTGGTGGCCACTGTGACCTGCTGCGCGCCCTGCCAGTGGCGAATTTCACCTGTCGCATGGGCTACCTGCATTAGTGATGCTCGCACCGTTTCATAGTACTGGCTGGCGGTTGGGCTAAGGTGGATCGAGCGCGTGGTGCGCTCGAACAAAGTCTTTCCCAGATAGTTCTCGAGCAGACGCACTTGCCGACTGATCGCCCCTTGGGTGACATTCAGTTCCTGCGCTGCCAGCGTAAAACTCAAATGGCGCGCAGCCGCTTCAAATGCTACCAGACTGTTGAGTGGCGGTAGAGGATGGATTTTCATGCCGGCAAGGTCACATCTTTATTGTGATTTTATTGGACCATTCTAGTCCCTGCCACCCAACGATGACAGCGTAAAGTCGCGGCATACGCCACGTGCTCAGCCAATATCTCTTCGCGTGCCAGTCCGGCAATGATGGCCGCCCGATTCGGGGACCTTCGGTTACTACCGTCATACAATTCTGCACGTTGGGCACGCTATCAATTTCTACCAGGGCACTCGAAGCAAGCGCCCATCATGCCGTAGGCCCCTTGTGCTGCCGGTTATAAGGATGGTGCGTGACGAAATCTTGCCGGCCGCCAGAAGTGCTGCAGCAACGGCCTCCCCCACAGGGACATGAAAAGCATCGCCGTCGATCAACCAGTACCGTGTTCCGGTGCGGGCGACGCTGGAATGGATGCAGTGTGGGCCGTGAATGATCCATCAGACCGGGCAGCGGCGTACGTTTGCTCTGGGGGGGCATCGTGCAATTGCGCTAACTGAGTTTCCAGCGTGTCACCCCGCGCCTGCTGAGCAACTACACCACGCTGCGCTTCGGCCAGTTCCGCTGCTGCAACGCTCCCTCGCTTCGGCGCTTGCTTGGAGTGCTTGGTACATCTGGCCATTCAGGAGCTGGATGTAATCCAACTCCAAATTTGCGCACGGCCTAAAACGCCTTAACCTGCAATTGTCGTCAATGCGGGCGGAACGAACTCTACCGCTGGCGCACATCGCCTCACCTCCCGCGTTACCGCGGAAGACTCGGCGTGCACCAGCGCTGCACGCTACAAGGTGTAGGAAATGCCAACTTGTACAGTTCGCGGCGCCCCCGGATAGGCATAGACGTTACCGAATGCGCCTTCTTCATAGTCACGATCAAACAGGTTTTTCACGTCAAGATTGAGCCGCACCTTGTCATTGATCTTGTAGAAGCTGAGCAAGTCGACAACGGTGTAGCTGCCCATCGAAAACGCGGTGTTGGCGGTTTGCCCGGCGCGCTCGTCGACGTACTTGAGCCCGGTACCCAAGCCCAACCCCTTGAGGGTGCCATCCTGGAACTCATACATATTCAACAGGCTGAAGCTGTTTTTCGGGATGTTCAGCAGGCGCGTGCCAGAGCGCAGCACGTTGTCCTTGGTCACTTCGGCATCGACATAGGCGTAGCCGCCAATCACGCGCCATTCGGGCGTTAGGTTGCCGGCAACATTGACGTCGAAGCCACGGCTGCGCACCTCACCGGCCGCAACGCTGAAGGTCGAATCAACAGGGTCGGTGGTCAACACGTTACGTTTTTCGATCTGGTAGACCGCCGCGTCAACACTCAACTGCTGATCCAGCGCCTCCCACTTGATACCCATTTCGTAAGACTTGCCCTTCTCCGGCGCAAATCCGCCGCCCTCGCGGCTTGCGCCGGTGTTGGGCTTAAAGGAGCGCGCAGTGTCGGCATAGACCGCCAATGTCTCGGTCAGGTCGTAGGTCACGCCGATGCGCGGGGTCACCGCGTTGTCACTGGCCTGCCAACTCTTGCCGCCCGGCACGAAGGTTTCGTAGTCATGTTCGAAGCGTTCGAAACGCGCCCCGGCCAGCACCTTCAATTTGTCGGTCAATGCCACCTGATCCTGCACGAACGCTGCATACGTCTTGAGGTTTTCCTTGTCATGAGTCGGCGTGCGAGTCAGCGCCGGACGCGGCTGGCCGTACACCGGGTCGAAGATGTCGATCGGGTACGCGCCGACCGCACCGCTGGAGCGTTGAATAATCGACTTGTAGTCGTAATCTTCGTACTCGATACCGGTGAGCAACGTGTGCTGCAAACCAGCGGTATCGAAATGGCCGGTCAGATTGAGTTGGGTGTCCTTGTCGGTCCACTCCAGCTTGCGATAGTTGAAGTTGCGCCCCAGGGTGCGGCCGTCAGCGGCAATACCGTTGGCCTCGACCGCGTTGCCCTTGAGCGATCCGTCGAGCCACTGGAAACCGCCGCCCAGCGTCCAGTCGTCATTGAGCATGTGCTCGAAACGCAATTGAGCCATGTTGTTGTCGTTGTGCAATTTGCCAACGTCTTTTTCGCCGAAAAAGCTGTCGCGGGAGGCGGTGCCAATCTGTTTGGCGTAACGCGTAACGCCTCGATCCAGAGGCGCGTTGTTGCGCATGAAGTCGCCTTCGAAAATGAGCTTAGTCGCATCGGTTGCCTGCCACGTCAGCACCGGAGTGATACCGTAGCGTTCGGTTTCGACGTGATCGCGGAAGGTGTCGCCGCCCTCGCCCACTACGTTCAGTCGATAGGCCAGGCGCCCTTCTTCGTCGAGCGGGCCGGAAGCGTCCAGCGTGCCGCGTTTCATGCCCTGATCGTTGAGTTGACTGCCCAGGGTGACGGTGCGCTCGGGCAACGGCTGTTTGGAAACCACGTTGAAGGTGCCGCCAGGATCACCCCGACCGTAGAGCATGGTGGCCGGGCCGCGCAGCACTTCGAGTCGCTCAATCGTGTTGGCATCCGGCATGTTCGGGTAGCCGCGGTTGATCGGAAAACCGTTGCGATAAAACTCGCCAGTGGTGAAGCCTCGAACGGTAAACGTGGTCAGGCCCTGCCCACCAAAATTGTTCGCCCGCCCCACGCCCCCGGCATAGTCCAGCGCGTCCTGCAAACGGGTGGCGCCCAGATCCTCGACTGCATCCTTCGAGACCACACTGATCGATTGCGGGGTTTCATGGATCGACGTGTCGGTACGCGTGGCGCTGGCCGAGCGCGTCGCCCGATAACCCTGCACCGGGCCGTCCGCCCTCTCGTAATTCGCAGTACCGATAACATCGGTTGCGTCCAGCTCAAGCGTTGAGGGAGCTACATCCGTTTGTTCAGCCCACGAGGAAGACGACAACGCTTGCAGTACACAAATGGAAAACAGGGTTCGACGCATGGAGAGGAAAACCTTAACGAATAGGCCAATACAGAGGGTGCAACCGCCAAAAACCAAGCGAGCATGCTATATAAAACCATTCGCAATTAACACTAATTCCCATTCGCGCACGAAAATAGTTACCGAACAACTCATCACGTCATTCGGACAATTGCCGTTTGTGGCTTGGTTTGCCGTGAGGTGCGCCGACACTGATGCGGCCCTCGACGCGGTCAAGGACGCCTGACTCAACATGGCCCCGGCGGGCTCGGTCAGCGGCCGGGGCTTTCTCGTCAATGAGCGTGGAAGGTCTTGCGGTGAGTCATGAACGCCGAGAGCGCCCTGACCGACTCGGGGTTGTAGCGCTTAAGCGCCTTCGCCACATAGCCGAGCCCTGTCTGGTCGGCATAGTAGGTCAACCCGCCCTTGTAACGCGGGAAGCCGTAGCCATGAACCCATACCAGATCGATATCAGCAGGGTGCTCCACAATATCGTTGTCGAGCAACCAGGCAGCCTCGTTGATCATCGCAAACAGGCAGCGTTCTTCAATTTCCTGATCAGAGATGCTACGGGGCGCAATATTCCATTGCTGGCGATGCTGCTCCAACAATTGCGCCAGCCATGAATCCGGCACAGCCTGGCGGCTGCCCGGCGCATAGCAATAAAACCCAAGCCCGGTTTTTTGCCCATGCCGTCCTGCCGCATACAATTTATCGATCCAATCGCAGCGTTGCTCACGCTCGCTCAGCTCCAACAGACGCCCCTGGCGGTTGCGCCAGGCGACATCCACACCGGCCATATCACGCAGTTCAAAGGGGCCGATGGGGAAGCCAAACGCACGCATCACCCGGTCGACAGCCTCGATTGATGCGCCCTCTTCCAGCAGGAACATGGCTTCGCGCTCCCTCGCGGCCAACAGCCGATTACCCACGAAGCCGTCGCACACCCCCACTGTGACCGCCACCTTGCCCAGACGCTGCGCCAAGGTCAGCACCGCAGCCATGACCGACCTGTCGGTCTGGGTGGTGCGCACCACTTCCAGGAGCTTCATCACCGGCGCGGGACTGAAGAAGTGCATGCCCAACACCTGTTGCGGGCGCCGCGTGCAATCGGCAATGGCCTCGACGTCCAGGTACGAGGTGTTGGTCGCCAGAATCGCGTCCGGCTTGCACAGGGTATCCAGCTGGCGAAACACCGCGCGCTTGACCTCAATGTCTTCGAACACCGCTTCGATAACCAGATCGGCGTCCGCCACAGCGTCCATTGAAGTCGATGGCAGGATCAACGCCCGGCGTTCCTGGCAAGCGTGTTCATCCATGCGCCCCTTGAGCAACGCGTCCCGGTAATAGTCGTCGATGTTCTTTACGCCGCGTTGCAGCGCGGCGTCCTGCACATCGATCAGGCTCACAGCGAAACCTGCGTTGGCCACGCAAATGGCAATCCCGGCGCCCATGGTGCCCGAACCGATCACCGCGACCTTCTGAATCGCGTGCGCCTGGCCATTGACGGCGAGCTTGCGTGTACGGCCGGCCAGGGCCCGCTCGGCGAAAAACAGATGCCGCAAAGCCTTGGCCTGGGCGGATTGCCGCCGTCCGATAAACAGCGAACGCTCCAACGCCATGCCGTCGTCAAACGATTCGGTCAGGGCTGCATTGATCGCTTCAAGAGCGGCCTGGGGGGCTTGTTGCCCAGCCAGTCTTTTCATCACCCCTGCCACCTTCGCATTGAATTCAGTAGCGTCGTGGGCAGGTATCAATCGATCCCGCGTGCGCCGCCAGAATGGCTCGGTGAGGAGGAAGCGCATGGCGTGCTCGATCGCCGCACTTTGCAGGTCGGTGGTCACGCAGTGGTCCACCAGCCCGACGGCCTGCGCCTGCGCCGCCGTCAGCCGCTGCCCGGCAATTACCACGTCAACGGCAACCAGCGCGCCGCACAGGCGAACCAGGCGCTGCGTGCCGCCCGCGCCAGGTATCAAGCCCAGACTGACCTCAGGAAGGCCCAGCACTGTGTGTTCATCGGCGATGCGCAAATGACACGCCATCGCCAGCTCCAGGCCACCACCGAGCACCGAGCCATGCAGAGCGGCGATCACCGGTTTCTGGCTGTTTTCGATAGCGTTCAGAACGTCCGGCAGGTGCGGTTCCATCAACGGCTGGTCGAACTCCTTGAGGTCGGCGCCGGCCACAAACGTCTTGCCCTGGCAGGTGATGACAATGGCCTGCGCAGCGGGGTCGGCCTGCGCCTGCGCCAGACAGGCTGACAGTTGTTGCCGCACGCCCTGGGACAAGGCATTCACGGGCGGGTTGTTGATGGTGATGACACCGATGCCGTCATCTGTTTTCAGACTTACCAAGGAATCCATGAGGGTTACCCGAGTCACAGGAAGGAAATGGGATAGCTGAGGATCACCCGCGTGTCGTTGGCATTGCGGGAGAAGTCCGAGCGGTAAGCGGCGTTGCGCAAGCGTATGTCCAGGGCCTTGAGCGGTCCGCTCTGAACCCGATACTGCAATTCGATATCCAGCTCGCGCTCGCGGCCTGAATCGGTGGCCAGCACTTCTGCATCCGTGCCCTTGATATAGCGAGTCATGAAGGTCAGCCCCGGCAGGCCCCATGTCGCGAGGTCACGGGCATAACGGAGTTGCCATGAACGCTCGCCCTTCTCGGCGAAGTCGCCCACCTGCACGAAGTTGACCAGATACGGGTCGGTGCCCTCGACGTAGGGAAAGGCCGAATCTCCACTCATGGCCTGATAACCCAGGCTGAACGCGTTGCCACGCCATTCGTAGGTGGTCATTGCGCTGAACGCGCGGTTGTCCACCTGCCCGGCGCGTGCCTGTCCCTGATCGTCGCTGATGAACAGCCGCAGGTCCGACTTGAACTTGCCCTCGCCGACCTCGTGGGCGCTGGTGAGCCCCAGGAAATGCTGCTGGTAGACATCTTCCAGGCGACCGACCTGGTAGGTCAGCTGCACGGTCTTCCAACGATAGGCGGCGCCCGCCAGCTCAAAGTTGCCGCCATCGAGCGGGCCCCTGAATCGTCGATTCTTGTTATTGATGGCCAGCCCTTGCGCACCGGTGACATCGCGGTCAGTGACTTGATCAAGGTGCCCGCCAATCAGTTCCAGGCCGCCCCACTCGCGGGATTCGAGCATGCCGCCGCGGAAGGTCTGCGGGAGCAAACGCCCGAAGTTCGATTGCAAGGTAGGCAGCTTGGGCATCAAGGTACCCACCTTCAACTCGGTTTTGGACACGCGCATTTTTGCCGTCAAGCCGGCCTTGGAATATTCATCGGGCGCCCTGCCGTCATCGTGAACCGGCAGCAAGCCGGTGCCGGTGCGGTCCGGGCTGGAGTCGAGTTTCAGGCCGACCATGGCGATAGCGTCCAGGCCGAAGCCGACAAATCCGGGGGTGTAGCCCGACTGTGCACGAAGAATGAAACCCTGGGCCCATTCATCGCGTTTTGATTGGCCGCTGCCGTCGCGAAAATCGCGGTTCATGTAGAAGTTGCGCATCTCCAGGTCGACTTTGGCATCCGCCAGGAAATCCGTGGCCTGAGCGTTGGCAAGCCATGGCCCGACGGCGACGATGACGCCCCAGGAAGCAGCTGTTTTCTTATTATTCATGAGCAATTCCATGCCGTACTCGGCCACACCGAACTCAGTCGAGATCGGTGGACCGGTACCTGCATCAGTGTTGAGAGGGGGGGATCAGCGCATGGAGGTCATGTAGTCGCTGGCCTTGCCGGGAATCGATTGGCCCTGGATTTTGCCGAGAAACACGATGGCCCGAGCCACATCTTCTTCGCTCAAGTAGGGCGTTTGCGGGAACGAGTGCTTGTTGGATTTCCAAGCCGCCGCATAGACGTTATCCGGCGTACCTTCAAAACGGGCGCGCACCAGCTTCATCGCTTGCTCAGGGTTTTCGTTGATCAGTTTTGTCGCTTGTGCCAGGCCGTCGAGAAATTGCTTCACGGTTTGCGGGTTCTCATCAGCCCACTGTTTGCGTGCGCTCAAGGCGATCGAAGGATAGCCATCGAGTTCCTTGACCTGCCCGTCGGCCATGTCCAACAGTGTGAAACCTTTGTGCTCGATAATCGCGCTGTCCGAAGTTGGCGAGGACAAGGCAAAGCCATCGATACGTCCTTGGGAGAACGCGGTCAGAATGGCACTGGCGCTGTTGAGGTAGAGCAAAGTGAAGTCTTTCTCTGCCGAAAGACCACCTTTTTCACCGAGGAAGCGCACCAGGAAGTCGGCACTGCCACCCGAACCGCTGACGGCAATCTTCAAGCCCTTCATCGCCTTCAAGCGCTCTTCCATAGGGGTTTGCGCGGTCAGACCGAGCTGGTCGGCTTTCTTCTGGCTGATGACCACATTGCTCGCATACTGCCCGACCAGTCGCCCCAGCAAGGTCAGGTCGGCGCCCTTCAATTTCGCATTGATCGAATTCTGGATCGCGCACGAACAGAACTCGACGGTTCGACTGGCCAGGCCCGAGGTCGCGGCGCCGCCGCCCTTGAACTTGATCAGTTCGACATTCATCCCCTGTTTCTTGAAATAGCCGCCATCCACCGCCACGAACAGTGGCATGTGCACGAAGCCGTCGGTGCCCAGGGCAACCTTGATGTCCTGCGCATAGGCGCCAGCGCTTGCGGCCACCAGCGAAGCGACCAGACCCAACTTTGCAATCAGCGTTTTAATAGACATGCGTACACCTGTATTTTCTTGTGCGTTATGAACAGGTCAAACCGAAGCTTCACGATCACCCAGGTCTTTTTTCCACGGCATCAGACGGGTTTCAACCATCCGCACGACCGCTTGCAGCAGCAGCGCCAGGGCGATAATCGCGACCAGTGCAGCGAACACACCGGCGGTGTCCAACTGCCCGGCGGCATCCTGCAGCAGATAGCCGAGCCCACGATTGGAGGCCATGATTTCGCCGACGATGGCGCCGATCAGGGCGTAGGGCACCGAAAGCTTGAGGCCGGTGAACACCCATTGGATGGCCGAGGGGAATACCACTTTGGTGATCAGGTGGTGTTCGCGGGCGCCCATCAAGCGCAGGATCTCCAGCTGCTCGCGGTCAACCGCACGCACGCCGCTGTAGGTGTTGAGGAACACCAGGAAGAACACAATGGTGGCGGTCAGGATGATCTTCATCTCGATGCCGATGCCGAACCACATGATGAACAGCGGAGCCAAGGCCACTTTCGGCAGGCTGTAGATCGAGATCAGGATCGGATCGAGCAGCTTGGCCAGCAATTCGTTTCGGCCCAACAGCAGCCCCACCGCAATCCCGACGGTCGCCCCGAGCACGAAGCCTGCGAGCGTCTCCACCACGGTTATCCCGCCATGAGAAAACAGCCTGCCACTGATGACCAGCTCGTAGAACTTGCCGGCGATCTCACTGGGTGAGCTAACGAAAAAGGGATCGATCAACGGCCCCGATGACAGTTGCCAGGTGCCGAAAATCACGATGAAAATCGCCAGGCGTCCAAGGAAAATATTCATGCTCGGTTATCCTTTGCTGCATCGTTCAAAGACGGGGTCATGAAATCCCACAAGTCACCGCAGAGCTGGTGATAGCGGGGGTCCTTGCGCAACTGCAAAATGTTGCGTTCCTCGCCCAGGGGAATCTGTACATCCTTGACGATGGTGCCGGGGCGGCCGGCGAAGATCAGGCAACGGTCGCCGAGCGCCACGGCTTCATCCAAATCGTGGGTGACGAAGATGACGGTCTTGTTCAACCGGCGACTGAGGCGGATCAATTCGGTTTGCATGCGCATCCGCAGTTGCGCATCCAGCGCCGCGAAGGGCTCGTCCATCAGCAAGGTTTCGGGGTCATAAGCCAGCAGCCGAGCCAGGGCCGCACGTTTACGCATGCCGCCGGAGAGCTGGCTGGGATAAGACTTTTCAAAGCCTTCAAGACCCACCAGTTGAATCAGTTCCTGAATGCGCACGCGCCGTTCGGCCTTGGCCATGCCCTGGATTTCCAACGGCACGGCAATGTTGCCGACCACATCACGCCAGGGCAGCAAGTGGTCACTCTGGGTCATGTAGCCGGTACGGCCATTGACCCCGCAAACGGCCTTGCCGTTGTAGACCACCTGCCCTTCAGTGGGCGCAAACAGCCCCGCGACCATGTTCAGCAGGGTGGACTTGCCGCATCCCGACGGCCCGACCACGGTGACCACTTCGCCCTTTTTGATCGACAGGTTGATGCTATGGGAGGCCTGCTTGGCGACACCCTTGACGGTGAAGGATTTGGAGACGCCGATAAACTGAATGAGCGATGAAGCCTGCTCGTCGCGTTCAGCGCCTTTGGGCTGGGTGATGGATTTCAATGCGACAGGCATGATGGGCTCCCGCTCTGAAAATGGACGTTACCCAGAGGGAGCCGTTGATTTGATGTGCAATTAAATACGTTCATAGCGACCTACTTGTTTTTATGAGTCGTTGATGAAGCTGTCTTGATTATGAAACCGAGGGTGTGGGGGTCAATCCACCTATTCCACACAGTGGAACAGGTGGGGCCTCAGGCCAACAGTGTCAGGCCATCCACCGCCCTCACGCCCTGCCCTTCGGCAAAAACCCGCAACGGGTTGATCTCTGCCTCGTCGAGCTTTGGGCCCAGGGTGGTGGCCATGTCGGCGAACGCGACAATGCAATCGATCAGCGCGTTGATATCGGCCTTGGGCGCGCCGCGATAACCATCGAGCAACGCAAAGGTTTTCAACTCCCGGAGCATCGCGTCCGCGTCTTTGCGCGTGATCGGGAGCAGCCGCATGCTGGTATCCCGCAGCAGTTCGGCGCTGACACCGCCCATGCCCAGCAGCAGCGCAGGCCCCAGTTGCGGGTCACGATGGAAGCCCAGAATCAGCTCGTGGCCACCACTGACCATCTCCTGGACAAGAAAGCGCTCGGGCACGAACCCGACCTTGTCGGCGACCACGCTGCGCATGTCGTCCAACGCTTGGCCAATGCTGCGTTCGGTCAGGCCGAGCGCGACGCCGCCGACTTCGGTCTTGTGGGTGATGCGCTCGGAGAGCACCTTGAGCACCACCTTCGGTCCGAGCATGCGGGCGGCCTCGATTGCCTGGCCGGCTTCCCCGACCGCCTGCTCGCGGGTGACGGGCACACCGAAACGGGTAAACAGGGCTTTGCTTTGCTGTTCATCAAGGGTTCCGCTCGGTAACTGCTGAACTTCCTCGGCCGTCATATGCTGGCTGCTCGATTGCGCATGCGGCGTATCTTGAGCAACGTAGGCTTTGGCTTTCATCGCCAGCAACGCACTCGCGCAGGCCTCAGGCGCAGTAAAGGCGACGCCCTGGTTGCTGTTGATGCGCAGCAAGGCTTGCGGCGCGTGCGGGCTGACATAGGCGAGTACGGGCTTGCTGCTGTCGCGCTGGCTATTACGGATCGCGTCGGCCATCAGCGTCGGGCGCGCGACGCCGGATGAGCCCACTACACTGATGACCGCGTCGTAGTCCGCGCTTTCCAGCAGGATGCGCATGGCCTCTTGCATGATCTGCGGCTGCAGGCCAGCCAGCGTCAGGTCGATAGGGTTGCGATCGAGCACCGCCTGGTCGCCGATATCCAAATCGCGCAAACGTGCGGCCGTGGCCTCACCCGGCGGCGGGGTGTCGAAACCATTGGCACCCAAGGCATCGGCGATCAGCGTGCCGGCTCCGCCGGTCGAGGTCAGAATCGCCACCCGGTTACCCACCATCGTGCGCCGGCTGGCCAACGCGAACGGCAGGTCGAGCAGATCGGCAAACGTCTGCGCCCGCACGATACCCAGTTGTTTGAAGTACACGTCGTAGAGTGCATCGGCTCCGGCCAGGGCGCCGGTATGCGAAGCCGCCGAACGGGCGCCGGCTTCGGAACGCCCGACCTTGAACACTACGATGGGCTTACCGGCGGCACGAGCCTTGAGTGCGGCGCGGCTGAACTTCTCGGTATCGCGCAGCCCTTCCAGGTACAGGGCGATGACTTCGGTGGCTTCGTCATCCACCAGGTAGTCGACGAAATCGGCGACATCCAGGTCGACTTCGTTGCTGGTCGCCACCAGCTTGGAAAAACCAATGCCGGCGGCGGCACCGCGGGACAGGATCGAGCCCAGGATCCCGCCACTCTGGGAAATCACCGCGATATTGCCCGCTCTTAACGCCTCCTGATCCAGCGCGCCGCTTGCCGACAAGGTGATGCCCTGGGTGAGGTTGATCAGACCGATGGTGTTCGGCCCCAGGATACGCATGTTGCCCCGCGCCTTTTGCAAGGCTTGCTGGCGCGCGATGCCTTCCTCGCCAGCCTCGCCATAACCACCGGCAAGCACGATGGCCGCTGGCGTGCCCATGGCCGCCAATTCGGCAACGGCCTGGTTGGCACGTTCGGGACCGAGCAGGATGATGGCGGCATCAGGCACCTCCGGCAGCGCGGCGATAGAGGGATAGCACGTCAACCCGTCGATCTCGGTGTAACGCGGGTTGACCGGGTACAAGCGGCCCTCGAAGCCATGTTTGCGCAGGAATGCGATGGGCCGTCCGGAGGTCTTTTGCGCATCGCCGGACGCACCGATCACCGCGACACTGCGCGGGTTCATCAGGCGGGAAATGTTATCCATGCTCATCCCCTCTTCGCCTTGGCCGCCAGAAAGGCCGCGACCGACGCCTGATGCTCGGCCGAGGTGTAGCAGATGCCCTGGGCCTGGCTGCCCATGGCCAATACCTGGGCCTGGGTAAGTTCGAAGCTGTTGTTGAGAATGGATTTGCTCAATGCCAGCGCGGTCGCTGAGCCAGCGGACAATTCCAGCGCCCAGCGCCGGGTTTCGTCTAGCAGGTCATCGTGATCGACCACCCGATCCACCAGGCCGATCGCCAGACCTTCTTCAGGCTGTACGCTGCGCCCGGTGTAGATAAGCTCCTTGGCCTTGGGCAGCCCGACCCGACGCGGCAGCAGGTACAAGCCGCCACCGTCGGGGATCAGGCCTCGTGCGATGTAACTCATGGCGTAGCTGGCTTGCCGGGAGGACACCACGAAGTCGCAGCTCAAGGCCAGGTCGCAACCCAGCCCAGTGGCAGCGCCATTGACGGCGGCCAGGGTCGGTTTGGGCAGATTGAGCAACAGGGAGACCGCATGATGCACACGCTGCTGGCGCTTCCAGCCGTTAAAGGCCACCTCGCCCGCCGGTGCGCTCATACGTTTTTCCATGCCCTTGATGTCGCCTCCCGCGCAGAAGCCTTTGCCGGTGCCGGTGATGATGAGGGCGCGGATCTGGCTGCTCGCTGCCACCTCTTCCAGCAACTCGATCATGTGGCTGCGCATCTCGTCGCTGATCGCATTGCGAGCCTCGGGGCGATTGAGGGTCAGCACTGCGATGCCGTCGTCATCGACGGCCATGTGGATCGGCGAAGTAACACTTTGCAACATCGTCATGGGGAATCTCTCTCTTGTTGTTGGCATGGCAGCGGCCCAAACTGAAGAGCCTTGCGCTGATCCCAAGTCTATGGAGCTCCCCATGATTGACAATCCGGCAATTCCACTGGGTGGAACACGATGAGCGAGGACGACGGGTTTGATACGCCGGGCGCCGGCAAAGCGCCGATAAACCGTTCGCTTGAGCGCGGCCTGGAAATTCTGCGAGCCTTCCGTGCAGGCACCGAATACCTGGGCAATGGCGATATCAGCGAGCGCACCGGGTTGTCCAAGTCCACGATCAGTCGTTTGACCCAGACACTGATCCACAGCGGCATGCTGGTGTACGACGGCCAGCGCAGTGCTTATCGCCTCGCACCCGCCACCCTTTGCTTTGGCAATGCCATGTACAACAGCAGCTCGCTGATACACCTTGCCGCGCCACTGATGCGCGAAGCCGCTCAGACGCTGAAAGTGAACGTAGGTTTGGCCGCTGCCGACCGAGATGAAATGATCTATCTGGAATCGATCCGACTGAGTCGCAAGAACACACCGCGCACAGTACAAACCGGCCAGCGAGTCCCCATGGAATTCACATCCCTGGGGCGTGCCTATCTTGCAACTATTCCCGCTCAAAAACGGCAGACGCTGATGGAGCAATTCAAGTCCAAACGCTGCGATGCCAGATGGAAGGTGCTCAAAACGGATATCGAAGAATCATGCGAAAGTGTTCGACTCAGGGGGTACTGCGCTGCGTCTTGGCAAGCTGAAGTAGTCGCTATTTCCACTCCTCTGGGCATTCACAATTACAAAGATCACATTTTGAATATCAGCTTATCTACTCCGCAGTCCATCGAAGCCGTACTGGAGCAATACGCTGAGCATTTGCTGGCTCTCGCCGACAAAATCCGCGCGGTTGTTGATACCTTGGATTAATCCTCGATGTTCGACGAGCGGCTGATATTTGAACCCCTCATCGCCGGCAACCAGTGCGGTCGCAAGAACAGAAACGTTTTACGTATCGATCAGGTATGTAACGCGAAAGCATTGATCTTTTAAAGGGTGACGCTGCCGGATAGCATCCACATCGAACCCCATACTTCATTCAGCCAATCTCTCTCGAACCATCTCAAAAAAGGTCGTCAGGATGCGCCGGGAACTCTGTGCACGCAGGCAAACCAGTGTCTCGGTGAAGCGTCGCTGACTATCGACGATTGGCAACCCGCGAAGCCGCGAGTCGAAGCCAAGCTCGGTCGCCGAGACAACACCTACGCCCATACCTATCGCCACGGCTTCGCGCGCGGCTTCACGGCCTTCCACTTCGATCGCCTTGCGGATGCGCAAGCCCGCGGTTGCCATCTCTTCCTCCAGGCACAGGCGCGTCACTGAGCCTTTTTCGCGCAGGACCAGCGGCGTGTCGTGCAGATCGCCAAGGCTGATGGATTCGCGTTGCGCCCAGGGATGGTCAAGCGCGACGAACGCGAGCATCGGATCGCTACGCAGGGGCAGCGACAGCAGTCGGTCGTCTTCGATATTGCGCCCCAGCAGAGCAATGTCGGCCTGATGGCCGAACAACCGCTGCAACACTTCATCGGTATTGGCGGTTTCAATCTTCACATCGATACCGGGATAACGACTGCAAAAGCGTGCGACATAGGGCAGCACATGCACCGGCGCATCCACAGCGAGGTTCAAGGTTCCCGTGGACAGGGTGCGGTAGTCCATCAGCATGTCGTGGGCATCGACACTGATATCAAACAAGCGCCGGGTCAGGCCGAACAACCGCTCGCCCACTTCAGTCAGGCGTACCAGACGCTTGTCGCGGTAGAACACCATCACCCCGTAGTAATCCTCAAGCTTGCGAACCTGGTCGGACACCGCCGGTTGAGACAGGCAGAGCTGCTCTGCCGCGCGGGTAAAACTTCCGTTGATAGCGACAGCGTGGAACGCCTTGAGTTGAGTATGGGAAATCGTCATCGGGGAAGCCTCAGCATAGGTTCAGCTTATTCATGCATACGTTAAATCGATTTTATTTATAAACGATGAACTGCAAGCATGGTTTTCACAAGCCCCGACCAGTGTTCGAACACTGCGCCCTCCTACCAACCTGGGAATGCTTAATGGAAATCGAACGTTTCACAGCCCTAAAACGCCGCTCGGACATGGTCCGGTACGACAACCACCTCTATATCGGAGGCCAGGTTGCCAGCGACCTCAGGGGCGATATCGAGGAGCAGACCCGCGAGGTGCTCGCCGGTATTGAGCAGCTATTGCTCAGTGCCGGCAGCAGCCGCAAGCAGGTGCTTTCGGTGCGTATCCTGCTCGCCCATCGCGAGGACTATGCAGGGCTCAACAAAGTCTGGGACGCGTTCTTTCCCGAAGGCCATGCCCCCACACGAGCTTGCACCCTGGCGGATTTGATCGACCCCGGTTGGCGCGTGGAAATGATCGTGGTCGCCGCGTGCGGCTGATTGCTTCCTGAAACCCTGCCGCCAAACCGCTCCAACGGAGATGACCTCATGCGCCCCTACTGGCTCGATCAGGCCCTTAAAACTCAACCCGACTCGCCCTGCCCGCCGCTGCGGCAGAACACCCGCGCCGATGTCTGCATTGTCGGTGGTGGTTACACCGGTTTGTGGACCGCGATCATGCTCAAAGAACAGAATCCCGAGCTGGACGTGGTCATCGTCGAAGCCGACATCTGCGGTGCCGGTGCCAGTGGGCGCAACGGCGGCTGCGCACTGTCCTGGTCGGCCAAGTACTTCACCCTGGAACGCTTGTTCGGCGTCGAGGAGGCAATACGCCTGGTCAAGGAATCGGAGCAGAGCATTTACGCCATCGGCAGCTTTTGCGAGAAGTACGCAGTTGATGCCGATTACCGTCTCGATGGCACGCTTTACACGGCGACTAACCGCGCTCAGGTCGGTTCGACCGACGGGGTGATCGCCGCGCTGGAGCGCAATGGCATCAACTCTTTCTCCAAATGCGCGCTAGCTGACGTACACCGTATGGCGGGTTCAACCCGACACGTTGAAGGCTGGTTCTCGCCTGCGGCAGCCAGTGTGCAACCGGGCAAGCTGGTGCGTGGTCTGCGTCGAGTCGCAATGGAGTTGGGTGTGCGCATCTACGAAGGCTCGCCGATGACCGGTTTGGAAGAGGGGCTGCCCACCATCGTCAACACGCCGAACGGGAAAGTGACCTGCGATCGTGTCGTGTTGGCGATGAACGCCTGGATGGCCCGTGCTTTTCCACAGTTCTCGCGGTCGGTAGCCATCGTCTCCAGCGACATGATTATTACTGAGCCACGACCTGACCTGCTCGAGCGCATAGGCCTGACCAGCGGGGTCACCGTGCTCGACTCACGTATCTTCGTGCATTACTACCACAACACTCCGGACGGCCGGATCATGCTCGGCAAAGGTGGCAATACCTTCGCTTACGGCGGGCGCATCCTGCCCGTATTCGACCAGCCTTCGCCCTACAAAGGATTGTTGCGCAACACCCTTGCGGAGTTCTTCCCGGACTTTGCCGATGTCGGCATCGCCGCCACCTGGAATGGCCCGTCCGATCGCTCCGTCACCGGGCTACCGTTCTTCGGTCGCATGGGCGCTAGCGGCAACATCTTTTATGGCTTCGGCTATTCCGGCAGCGGCGTCGGTCCGTGTCATATGGGAGGGAAAATCCTCTCATCGCTGGTGTTGGGGATGGACAACCCATGGACACGCTCGCCGCTGGTGCAAGGTCCACTCGGCCATTTCCCACCGGAGCCGATCCGTTACCTGGGCTCGCTGATGGTGCGCAACGCCATTCGCCGCAAGGAGCATGCCGAGGACCACAACCTGCGGCCCCGTCGACTGGATGTGCGTCTGGCGAAATTCGCCGCGGCGGCTGGCAAGTCAGACAAGGGCTAACGCCTCCATCACACAGCGAAAACATTTACGCTCGCCAATTAAAAACCGCCTGGCCATTGGCCGGGCGGTTTTTTTGTTTACAACACAGATGCGTCGCGCCGCCCAGTGGCCTTGATCGCCCAGGGCGCGGCGATCTGAACCCGATAACCATGGCGTCGCGATAATAGAGCGCGAGATCCAACGTGCTCACTTATAAGCTCAGCTTGTTATTGACATGTGATAAATCGATTTCAGTTATTTCTAGGCGAGTGTTTTTATTGGCCCATGTATCACTCCTTACAAAAACAACACCGCCGGAGAAGATCATGACCAAAGCTGAATTCCCGACCACACAAGCGCTGGCTACGCCAGCCTTGGGTGAACCTTACCTGCTGACGCCAGGCCCGTTGACCACATCCAAAGCCACCAAGGATGCGATGCTGCGCGACTGGGGTTCATGGGATGTTTCCTTCAATCAAGTCACTGCTGAAGTTCGCCAGAACTTGCTCAGCATGGCAGGCATAAAGGACGACAGCTTCGTCTGCGTGCCTTTGCAAGGCAGCGGCAGCTATTCGGTGGAGGCTGCTTTAGCCACTGCCATCCCTCGAGACGGCAAAGCGCTTGTATTAATGAATGGCGCCTATGGTCAACGCGCCACCAAGACCCTGGAGTATCTGGGTCGCGCATTTATCACCCTGGACAAAGGGGATTACTTGCCACCCCAGCCCGAGGAAGTGGACGCCCTGCTCAGAGATAACCCGGACGTCACCAACGTCTTCCTCGTCCATTGCGAAACCAGTTCCGGCATTCTCAATCCGCTGCGCCAAATTGCCGATGTGGTGAAAGCGCATGGCAAGAGTCTGATCATCGATGCGATGAGCTCCTTCGGAGCTGTGCCATTGACGGTCGATGAAATACCTTTCGACGTGGTGGTGTCTTCTGCCAACAAATGCATCGAGGGTATTCCGGGGTTCGGTTTCGTTATCATCCGTCGCTCCGTGATCGAGGCCGCCAAAGGCCGCGCCAATTCACTCAGCCTCGACCTTTACGAGCAGTGGGTTTACATGGAGCGCACTGGCCAATGGCGTTTCACGCCACCGACCCACAGCGTGGTAGCGTTCCATAAAGCCTTGGAGCAACACACTGCCGAAGGCGGCGTGCATGGCCGGTTGGCGCGCTACACCCGCAATCGCGATGTACTCGTCACCGGCATGCGCGAACTTGGCTTTAGAACATTGCTTGAGGACCGTTGGCTGTCGCCAATCATCACCACGTTCTTCAGTCCAGAACATCCACATTTTGAGTTCAAACGGTTCTACGATGAACTCAAAGCCCGTCAGTTCATCATCTACCCCGGCAAACTGACGGTAGCCGAAAGTTTCCGTATTGGCTGTATCGGCCAGATCGACGAATACATCGTCCACCAGTTGCTGCGCGCCATCGCCGACAGTCTTGTAGCGATGAACGTCGACATGCAACAGCCGACAGGCTGACCGCCCCTTTAAAGGTTCTTGTCAATTCGAGCACAGGTGCAATGGGTAGCACCTTTGGACAGGGATCTTTTTTTAAAACATGGATCCGGTGACTTATCGCTAGGCAATGCCGAGCAGCAGTCAGTGACCGTGGCAATTTAAAACTTAAAGCCTGATGCCATTCACTGCCATCTAATCGATGTCGTGTGCGTGGACAGATTTTCTGTACCGAAAACAAAAACAATTACTTTGCGCTGTCTGGCACCACATACGGGATCAGAACACCATGAACAAGAATGCTACAAGTCCTCTCGCAACCGGCTGGAAATCGCTCCAGCGTTGGCGCGTGCAAATTTTCCTCATCACCTGGGTGGCCTATGCCGCCTTCTACTTTACCCGCAAGGCGTTTTCTGTCGCCAAACTGGGTATTGGCGAAGACCCGAACTTCATCCTCGAAAAGTCCATGATGGCCAATCTGGATGCCCTCTACCTTACCGCGTATGCAGTAGGACAGTTTCTTTGGGGCAACTTCTCTGACCGCTTCGGCCCGAGGGTCGTGGTACTTAGCGGGCTCGTCATTTCCGCGTTAGCTGCGCTACTTATGGGCACCTACGCCACCTTACCGATTTTCGCCTCCTGCATGTTAATCCAGGGCCTGGCTCAGTCCACCGGCTGGTCTGGCCTATGCAAGAACGTCGGTAGTTTCTTCAGCACTGGCGAACGCGGCCGCGTACTGGGTTACTGGAGCACCTGCTACGCCTTCGGGGGTCTGGTAGCGACACCGTTTGCCGGTTGGTGGGCCTACAACCAATACCATGACTGGCGCATAGCGTTCATCAGCAGCGCCGTGGTGGTACTGGTTGTAGCGATATTGTTCTTTTTCCTGCAGCGCAACCAGCCAGAAGATGTCGGCCTGCCTCCCGTCGAGATCGAAATAGAACCCGTCAGCAAGGTCGCAGTTCCGCGCGAAAGTATGTGGGCTGGCTTGCGCACGGTGATGAAAAATCGAACTGTGCTGGTGCTTGGCCTCGCGTATTTCATGCTCAAGCCAGCGCGCTACGCGATCCTCCTGTGGGGGCCAGTCATTATCTACGAACGGATGCCCGAGATTGGCAAAGTGGCATCCGCAATCGTTCCAACGGCTTTTGAACTAGCGGGTCTGGCAGGTCCGATCCTCATCGGTATCGCATCAGACAAGTACTTCGGTGCTCGTCGTATGCCGGCCTGTGTCCTTAGCCTGGTTCTTCTCACCATTTGCCTTGCGCTGTTCGTCCCCGCCATGCAGAGCGGAAGTCTTTACATGGTGGTTGGCCTGCTATTCATGATGGGCCTGACACTCTACGGGCCGGATTCGATGATGAGCGGCTCGGCTGCCATTGATTTCGGCAGTAAGGACGGTGCGGCCTCCGCCGCAGGTTTCGTCAACGGTTGCGGTTCGATAGGGGCGGTCCTCGGCGGCCTGTTACCCGGATATTTCGACACCACCACCATATTCCTGGTGTTCACCGTCGCGGCGCTGCTGGCCAGCTTGATGTTGATTCCATTTTGGAACAGTCGCCCGAAAACGGTGGAAAGCAAGGAGCTGGCCTCAACTCCGGTGCAACCGGTCATTGTCGGCACCAACTCCTGAACCCGAATCAATCACTCACCCATTACTGGAGCAATCATCATGGACTACAAACAACCTTCCCAACTGCAAGCTGTGGTTCTGGACTGGGCGGGCACCGTCGTTGATTTCGGTTCTTTCGCACCGACCCAGATTTTCGTCGAAGCCTTTGCCGAGTTCGGCGTTGCGGTTTCCCTGCAAGAAGCTCGCGGACCGATGGGCATGGGCAAGTGGGACCACATCCGCACGCTGTGCAACGAGCCACAGATTGCCGACCGCTACCATGCCGCCTTCGGTCGGTTGCCAACCGATGATGATGTCACCGCCCTCTACGAACGCTTCATGCCGCTGCAGATCGAAAAGATCGCGCTGCACTCGGCGCTGATTCCTGGTGCGCTCGACACCATCAACGGCTTGCGCGACAAGGGCCTGAAAATCGGTTCCTGCTCAGGCTACCCGGCTGTGGTCATGGAGAAAGTCGTAGAGCTGGCGCGCAAGAATGGTTATGTCACCGACCACGTGGTGGCGACTGACGAAGTGCCCAATGGACGCCCGCACCCTGCTCAAGCCTTGGCCAACGTGATTGCGCTGGGGATTAGCGACGTCGCCGCGTGCGTAAAGGTCGATGACACCTGGCCCGGCATTCTGGAAGGTCGTAGTGCGGGCATGTGGACCGTGGCGCTGACCTGCTCCGGCAATGCATTGGGCCTGACCTATGAAGAGTTCAAGGATTTATCCCTGGAGGAATTGGCCGAGGAACGCGCGCGCATCGTCAAGATGTTCGAAGGTTCCCGCCCGCACTACCTGATCGACACCATCGTTGATTTGCCGGCGGTCATCGAAGACATCAATGCCCGTCTGGCACGTGGCGAAACCCCTCAGGGCTCTTGAGCCTGTAGCGCTTGTGCAACTGACAGTGGTCGTCCCAAGGACGGCCACAACCAAAAACTACAAGAGAACGCCATCATGAACTACGCCCACCCTGGTACTCCCGGTGCCATCGTTTCCTTCAAGTCCCGTTACGGTAACTACATCGGCGGCGAGTTCGTCGCGCCTGTCAAAGGTCAGTACTTCACCAATACCTCGCCAGTGAATGGCCAACCGATTGCCGAATTCCCGCGCTCCACGGCCGAAGACATCGACAAAGCCCTGGACGCCGCCCACGCCGCTGCCGATGCCTGGGGCGCCACGTCCGCCCAGGCGCGCTCGCTGGTGC
>NZ_JASCOM010000499.1:0-1745 GCF_029959925.1 Pseudomonas sp. PS02303 | reverse complement strand
AGGCTTGC
The DNA here is from genome assembly GCF_029959925.1 of Pseudomonas sp. PS02303. Classification (NCBI taxonomy): domain Bacteria; kingdom Pseudomonadati; phylum Pseudomonadota; class Gammaproteobacteria; order Pseudomonadales; family Pseudomonadaceae; genus Pseudomonas; species Pseudomonas sp. PS02303. Next base: position 1,737 of record NZ_JASCOM010000499.1, on the reverse strand, counting down.
CCGCGAAAGCGATCTGACAGTCCCATCATTGCTGAATGTGACGACGCCTTCGCGGGCAAGCCTCGCTCCTACAGGTCAGCGTTAGACGCCGTACTGGGCGCGGTACGCTTCAACGGCTGGCAGGTGCTGCTTGAGCTGCGGATCATCCGCCAGGAATTCCAGCACCTGGTTCAGCGACACAATGCTGATCACCGGAATGCCGAAATCACGCTCCACTTCCTGGATCGCCGACAACTCGCCGTTGCCACGCTCCTGACGGTTCAGGGCGATGAGCACGCCCTTGGCCTTGGCGCCGTCCTGGGAAGCGATGATCTGCATCACTTCGCGGATCGCGGTGCCGGCGGTGATCACGTCGTCGATGATCAGCACATCGCCGGTCAACGGCGCGCCAACGAGACTGCCGCCTTCACCGTGAGCCTTGGCCTCTTTGCGGTTGAAGCACCATGGCAAATCACGGCCATGATGTTCGGCAAGCGCCACCGCAGTGGTCGCCGCCAGCGGGATGCCTTTGTACGCCGGGCCAAACAATACATCGAACGAAATACCGCTCTCGACGATGGCTGCCGCGTAGAAACGACCCAGCTGCGCAAGAGCCGAACCGGTATTGAACAGGCCGGCATTGAAGAAGTAAGGACTGGTGCGCCCGGACTTCAGGGTGAACTCGCCGAAGCGCAAAACGCCGCGATCGATGGCAAAACGAATGAAATCGCGCTGATACGCTTGCATGAAAAAAACCCCAAATACCACGGATTTAGCTAATTAGGTTGACGCCGTGTATCATACACGCACGCGATTTTTGGGGCCATTTATGCGGATCATCAGTGTGAACGTCAATGGTATTCAGGCTGCAGTGGAGCGAGGGTTGCTCAGTTGGCTGCAAGCACAGAATGCCGACGTCATCTGCCTGCAGGACACCCGCGCCTCCGCCTTTGAACTGGACGATCCAGCCTTCCAACTGGATGGCTACTTCCTTTATGCCTGCGAAGCCGAAGTTCCCGCCCAGGGTGGCGTGGCTTTGTATTCGCGGTTGCAACCGAAGGCAGTCATCAGCGGTCTCGGTTTCGAGACAGCCGACCGCTACGGGCGCTACCTGCAAGCCGATTTCGACAAGGTCAGCATCGCGACCTTGCTGCTCCCTTCGGGGCAGAACGGCGATGAAGACTTGAACCAGAAGTTCAAGCTAATGGACGATTTCGCCCGTTATCTGGATAAACAGCGACGCAAACGTCGCGAGTACATTTATTGTGGCTCGCTGTACGTGGCGCAACAGAAGCTGGATATCAAGAACTGGCGCGACAGCCAGCAATCCCCGGGCTTCCTGGCACCTGAACGTGCCTGGATGGACGAGATTGTCGGCAACATGGGCTATGTTGATGCCCTGCGTGAAGTCAGCCGTGAAGGCGACCAGTACAGCTGGTGGCCGGACAACGAACAGGCGGAAATGCTCAACCTCGGTTGGCGTTTCGACTACCAGTTGCTGACCCCTGGCCTGCGCCGTTTTGTTCGCAGCGCACGCCTGCCACGCCAGCCACGGTTCTCGCAACACGCACCACTGATCGTGGACTACGACTGGACGCTGACCATTTAAGCGTCTTTTCGCAGACGCAAAAAAGCCGACATCGCCGTCGGCTTTTTTGTGCGCGCCTCATTCCTGTAGGAGCGAGGCTTGCCCGCGAAGAACGATAACGCGCTGTTCCTGACAGACCGAGGCGCCTCAATTCGCGGGCAAGCCTCGCT
>NZ_JASCOM010000498.1:0-1759 GCF_029959925.1 Pseudomonas sp. PS02303 | reverse complement strand
GCTCGCGGTAGCGGTGTGTCAGTCAGCCAATGTGTAGCTGATACGCCGCTATCGCGAGCAGGCTCGCTCCCACAGGGTTTTGTGTGTCGGTTGCAAACAAAAGGGGCAGACCCGTTAAGGTCTGCCCCTGTTTTTATTGCGCGGGCTGACTCAGTCCGTCTCGATCCGCGAATGCTTGCGGGTGTCTTTCATGGTGATGTACACCAGCAACGACACGGCAATACACGCCGTCACGTACCAGTAGTAACCGGTTTCCATGCCGATGCTCTTGAACCACAGCGCGATGTATTCAGCGGTGCCGCCGAAGATCGATACGGTCAGCGCATACGGCAAGCCGACGCCCAGTGCACGGATTTCGGTCGGGAACAGTTCGGCCTTCACCACCGCGTTGATCGAGGTGTAGCCGCTGACGATGATCAGTGCGGCCATGATCAGGAAGAACGCGCCCCACCAGGATTGAATGGTGTGCAGCGTGGTGAGGATCGGCACGGTGAACAGCGTCCCGAGCACGCCGAAGGCGATCAGGATCGGACGACGACCGACCTTATCCGACAAGCCGCCGATGATCGGTTGCAGGCACATGAACAGGAACAGCGTGGCGGCGGAAATGGTGGTGGAGTCGGAGATGCTCATGCCGACGGTGTTCACCAGGTATTTCTGCATGTACGTGGTGTAGGTGTAGAACGCCAGGGTGCCGCCCATGGTCAGGCCGACCACGGTCATCAGTTCCTTGGGGTGGCGCATCAAGGTGCGCATTGCGCTTTCCTTGGCCTTTTCTTTCTTGGTGAACGACTCGGTTTCTTCCATGCCACGACGCAGGTACAGCGCGACCACGGCACACAGCGCGCCGATGGCGAACGGGATGCGCCAGCCCCAGGCGTACAGCTCTTCGGTGGTCAGGACTTGTTGCAGCACGATCAACACCGCCAAGGCGATGAGCTGACCCGAAATCAGGGTCACGTACTGGAAGCTGGAGTAGAAGCCGCGACGATCCTTGGTCGCCATCTCGCTGAGGTAGGTGGCCGAGGTGCCGTACTCGCCACCGACCGACAGGCCTTGCAGCAGGCGGGCGAAAATCAGCAGGATCGGTGCGCCGATGCCGATGGTTTCATAACCGGGGCTCAGGGCAATCAGCAGCGAGCCGAAACACATCAGGTACACCGAAGCCATCAATGCTTTCTTGCGACCGGCCTTGTCGGCGTACAGGCCCATCAGCCAGCCACCGATCGGGCGCATCAGGAAGCCCACGGCGAAGATCGCGGCGGTGTTGAGCAGTTGTGCGGTGGTGTCGCCTTTGGGAAAAAAGGCCTTGGCGAAATACAGGGAGAAGGCAGCGTAGACGTACCAGTCGTACCACTCGACCATGTTGCCGACAGAGCCGCTGAAGATCGACTTGATGCGACTGGCGGTGGTTCTTTCTTTGGCGGGCACGGCAGCCGACCCAAGGGGCAGGGCGTTGGAGTTATCCATTGAAGGATCCTTCGTTTAATTGTTTTTGTGGAGCGCGTTGAAACGCAGCCTGCATGGGCTATAGCAGGAGGTGTGCCAGATCAAGGAGGGCTGGTTTAGAGGGGTTGCGGGGATTGGGTGAGCGGAAATCCGCTTATGCCGGGCTGGTCGTGAGCGGAAAATTGCTTATCAGGCTCGTGGATGTGCGTTGTTTGCATTGGCCCCTTCGCGGGCAAGCCTCGCTCCTACGGTATTTGTGTCGCTCGACAATATTGCAAACGACGCAAACCCTGTAGGAGCGAGGCTTGCC